>JANPEK010000249.1:0-4046 GCA_031422915.1 Phyllobacteriaceae bacterium
GGCTCGGTTTCCGGCGGCTGTGTTGAGGGCGCTGTTGTCTCCGAAGCCATGGACGTCATTGCCGATGGCAAGCCGCGCATGCTCGAATTTGGCGTGGCGGATGAGACCGCATGGCAGGTCGGCCTGTCGTGCGGCGGGCGCATCAAGGTTTATGTCGAGCGGGTGGGCTGATGGAGCCGCTGAACCTCAAGAAGCTCAATGCGGAGCGCAATGCCCGTCGCGCCGTGGCGCTTGTTACCGACATGGCTGGCGAGCGCGACCGCGTGGTGCGCGAGAGCGAAGCCGTCGGCGGCGCGTTGGGCGAGGCGCTGCGCAAGGCGTTTTTGTCCGGCAAATCCGGCATGGTTGATGCAGATGGCGCGTCGTTTTTCATCAACGTCCATGTCCCGCCGCCGCGCATCGTGGTTATTGGAGCGGTGCACATCAGTCAGGCGCTGGCGCCAATGGCGGCGGTGGCCGGTTATGATCTTGAAATCATCGATCCGCGTACCGCGTTTGCGACCCCTGAACGTTTCGGCGGGTTCAAATTGCATGCGGACTGGCCGGAAACCGTGCTGAAGGATCACCCGCTTGATGCCTACACCGCGCTGGTTGCCGTCACGCATGATCCGAAGATTGACGATTTCGCGATCAAGTCGGCGCTTGAAACCGGTTGCTTCTACGTCGGTGCGCTTGGCTCGAAGAAGACGCACGCCAAACGTCTTGAGCGTCTTGGTGCTGCAGGCCTGAGCGAAGCGCAACTTGCCCGCATCGCTGCGCCCATCGGTCTTGACATCGGTGCGGCGAGCCCGGCCGAGATTGCAGTTGCGACGTTGGCGCAGATTATTCAGGCATTCCGCAAGCGTGATCTTGGCGGGGTTTCGCGTTGAAATTTGGTGCGGTTCCACTGTCTGAAGCATCGGGTGCCTATCTTGCGCATGCGGTGCAGGCTGGAGCGGTGCGGTTAAAGAAGGGTACGAAGCTTGGCGCAGCCGAGCTTGCAACGCTGGAAGCGGCAGGTAGTTCGTCTGTCATTGTCGCGCGTCTTGAAGAAGGAGACATCGGCGAGGACGAGGCTGCGACGCGGCTCGCTTTGAGCGCCAGCCATCCAACGCTCCGTCTCGCCGCCGCTGCGACTGGCCGTGTCAACATCCATTGCGAAGCCGAAGGCCTGTTTGTCGTCAACACGTCTGCCATCGATGCGATCAACAGGGTCGACCCGTCAATCACCATAGCCACGCTTGGCGAACACGCAGCAGTCACGCATGGCCAGATGGTTGCGACAGTAAAGATCATCCCGTTCGCTGTGCCGGAAAAGGCGCTTTCAGACGCGATTGCCGTGGTGGAAGTGTCCAATGGCCCGCTGTTTCGCGTCGCGCCTTGGCAGTCGAAGCGCGTCGGCCTTGTCGCCACCGTGTTGCCCTCGCTCAAACCTGAAGTCATGGACAAGACCGCCCGTATCCTTGCCGCGCGGTTGGCCCGGTCCGGCTCAACTCTTGTTGCGGAGCGTCGCGTGCCGCACGACGAGCATGCCGTCGCTGCCGCCATCAGGGAACTGACCGGTCAGGGTGCCGAACTCGTCATTGTCTTCGGCGCGTCCGCCGTTGTTGATCCTGAAGATGTGATCCCGCAAGGCATCCGCCTGTCCGGCGGGATTGTGGTGCAAGTTGGCATGCCGGTTGATCCGGGCAATCTACTGGTGCTTGGCAGCCACAAAGACATTCCTGTGATTGGCGCTCCGGGCTGCGCACGCAGTCCCAAGGAAAACGGCTTCGACTGGATACTTGACCGCATCTTGTGCGGCATTGACGTGTCTCCGGAAGACTTTTCCGGTATGGGTGTCGGCGGTCTGCTGATGGAGATTGAGACCCGGCCGCGTCCGCGCGAGAGTGTCCCCTCGAAGCGCCAGCCGAAGATGTGCGGGCTTCTCCTCGCCGCCGGGCGCTCTTCGCGGATGGGTGGCTCGCACAAGCTTGCCGCTGTGTTCGACGGCGAACCGCTCATAGTCCGCGCAGCTTCCGCACTGGTTTCGAGCGGTGTTGGAGCGGTGTTTGCGGTGCTTGGCCATGATGCTGCGCGCATGAAAATGTTGCTTTCAGACGTCGCTGTTTCAACTGTCACCAACCCGGATTATGCCGACGGCTTGTCGTCGTCTTTGCGCACAGGCATTGCCGCTTTGCCGCATGACTGCGATGGTGTGGTTGTGCATCTGGCTGACATGCCCGCTGTCACCGCTGACGACATCAAGCGCATGGGAACGGCTTTCGCCAAGTCCGGCGCGTCCGCAATAATCCGCGCCACCGATCATGGCAAGCGGGGCAATCCAGTGATCCTGCCGCGCGCGGTGTTCACCCATGTTTCACGGCTTACCGGCGACATGGGCGCGCGGGCGATTGTTGAAGGCTTCGCAGGCCAAGTGATCGATGTCGAGATCGGCAGTGCAGCCAGTCTTGATGTGGATACGCCCGCTGCGCTCAAGGCTGCGGGGGGCGTGCTTTCTGGCTGACGCGTTGCCGTTTGGCGTCGGCCATGCAGCGATCCGAACAGTATTTCACGTCGGCCCAGTTCTTCGCCCAAGCCTTGCGCCACGCCATTGGTCTGCCGCACTGCTGGCAGGGTTTCTCTGGAAGGTTCGTTTTGGTCGGCATTGGCTTCAACCCCTGAACGCGGCGACCGCCCGGTAACATCCATGCGGGTGTGGCGACTTCCATGATTTCGCACGTTTGAGCACGCAGAGCAAATTTGAAGGCGGCGGCAGCGGCACTCCTAAAATATAAATGCAACAAAAAGGTGGATGTCAATCTGTTTCAATAGTCAATAGTTGCTGTTGTTCTTATCTTTTGATATTTTGCAAGCAAAATTAAGAAAAATCTCTAATTTCTAAAGTTGTATACAAATTTTTGTTTTCTCTCAAACTGCTATTTACAGATTTTTTATGCTGATTACCACTCTTGTTGCAATTTTTCACACCAATTGGCCAAGGAATAGGCATTTATCTCTGATTAACCATGCAACTTAAGCACCTTGAAACACTCCAAATGGTAGTGGTCGGTTGTCTGAACAGGATTCCATGTGGGCCTTACGGGGGCAAATGGCGGTTTTGGTTCGAGATTAATGCTGCAAGCAAAATGCCAAAAATGGCAAAACGGAGAAACAGGGAAATGAACAAGTTTGTAAAGATCGCTTTGGCATCGGCATTTCTTGCCGCGCCACTTCCGGCATTCGCTGCCACCGGCGACGTCCAGTTTGACGCCACCGTCAACAACACCTGCACGATCGCAGTCGGCCCGGCCGGTTTGCTCGCTGCAAACGTTGGCCAGACGGTATTGTCGTCGTCTATCGCTGGCGGCACGGCAGGTACTGCTGATATCACTGCAACATCTGCAGCCTATCAGGTCAGCATCAACGCGCCGATCGCTTTCACGACCGCTCCGGTCGGCGGCGGCACTGGCGTGACGTTTGCTGCAAGCTACGCTTCGGCTGGCGCAACGACATTGGCTGCCGGCAACTCTGCCCGCCCGCTGAACACCGGCGTGTCGAACGTTACGGTCAACATGTCGGCGACCAAGGCTGCGGGCTCGTTCCCGACCGGCACGTACGCTGCCATCGTCGTTCTGCGCTGCGAATAATCTGATCTGCACACAATGCTCTTGGGGAAAATCATGTCTGTGAAAACACCATCGAAACTTTTTCAGAGCGTGTGTGCTGCTGCGTTTGCTCTTGCGCTGATACCCTTCGGGGCATCGGCGCAGGCGCTGTCGCCGATGCGCGGGACCGTGTCGAGCTACACCGACAATTTTGCGGTCCGGGTGTTTCCGGCCAATCCGTACAACCATAGAATTCGCATTGAAATCCGCGTTTACGATCAGGATTTCAATCTGGTGAAAGCCCGTGTTTCGCCGCCAACCTTTACGCTCGGCGGCAACGCATCTCGACCGGTCAATGTTTTGATCCCGTTCGACGGCCAGACCAAGCGGAAAATACGTGTTTGCGCGGAATCCATACCGTTTCCGGGGAAGACGAGTAACATAAAGGCACAGATATGCGGCAAGTTCTTGGGCACAAGG
>JANPEK010000250.1:0-6252 GCA_031422915.1 Phyllobacteriaceae bacterium
TCGCTGGCAGCCGACAACGGAAGCCGCGCAGCCTTCAGACCGGGATTTTGGCCGGATTATGGCCGGCACCGCCCCCGAGCCGGTTGTTGCAGCAGCAGAACCGATGCAGGACGCTGTCTTGCAGACTGACGACTTCGATATCCCTGATTTCGATTTCAACCCGGAACCCAAGCAAACAGCCGCGTCGGCAGGTGCCTTGGAAGACTATGAGCCGGACTATGCGGGATTTGAACCCAGGATTGAGATAAAAGCGCCGTCTCCAATCGACGAAATTGATTCTGACTTTGAAGCCATCCTCAATGAGCAATGGGCAGCCGGAAACAGCGTTGCCGCATCAGGAATAGGCGCTGCGGCGGGTATGGCGGCAGCATCGGTTTTGCGGCCCAATGTGAAACAAGCGCCTGATGATGACTTCGACTTCCAGCCATTTGGCAGCGACGCGCTGGCATTCCCGGAAGCAGGCTTTGATCCTCCGGCACCACGTAGAAGCTCGTGGCTTGTTCCGTCTTTTCTCGCAGGTGTAGTGATCCTGAGTGGCGGAATGTATTATGCATTCTCAGGTGGCAATTCATCGGCCACCGCCAATGGTCCGGTCTTGGTCAAAGCGGATACCGAGCCAGTAAAAATTGCCCCTGCAAGTCCCGGCGGAAAATCTGTTCCGGATCAGGACAAGGCTGTCTACGACAAGGTCGATGGCGCGCAGGCGGCACTTCCTTCGCAAGGAACGCTTGTGTCCGAGTCGGAAGAGCCGGTAGATATCGCGTCCGTTGCCCCTGCTGCGCCAGCCGAGGCGGTTGCCCCAAGCGATAGTGTTGCCAAGTCTGAGGCGAGGGTGGATGCATCTGCAGATGTGCCCGCCTCCGAATCTGGCGGCACTGCCGCAGTGACGCCAAAGAAGGTGCGGACTTTTATAGTGAAACCTGATGGTTCGCTGGTTGAGCGTCCGGCAGACGCCGCAATTGCAGCTGTTGCAGAAGAACCGGTTGCGACACCCGTCGCCAAACCGGTCGAAGACGATGCGGCTGCCAAAGCCATGCCCACGCAAGAAATTGTCGAACCGGCAGCGGAGGTTGCCGCTCCAGTTGCTGTTGCAGCCAAACCTGTAATTATTGTGCCTGAAGCCAAGCCGGTTGCAGTCGCCAAACAGACACCTGCGACGAAGACTGTTGTTGCAGAAAAAATCGTTGCAGCACCAGCAACCAAGTCTTCTGAGCCTTCGAACGAAGCAATCGCCGCTCTCGCCGCCGCAGAACCTGCCGCCGTTGAGGCAGCACCGGTGGAAGCCGAGGCAGCCAAGCCTGCTCCGGCGATCAAGGTGGTCAAGACCAAGAAGATCAAGGCTCCTGCCGCCGAGAAAGTGGTTGAAGTGGCAGCACAGGACGGCGAAGCGCCAGTGCTGGAATCGCGACCAGCAGACCAACCGGTCACAATTGTCGGCAAGACCGGCGGACAAAAGGCTGTCGCGGAAGAAACCTTGGTTGCCTCCGCTGATCCGGCACCTGCGCCAGCGGCGGGCAGCTATTCCATCCAGATCGCGTCTACGCCTTCGCCGGAAGCTGCCAAATCGACTTATGCGGCGCTCAGCCGCAAATTCGGCGGTGTAATCGGCGGCAAGGGTGTGAACATCCTGAAAGCTGAAGTGGACGGCAAAGGCACGGTTTACCGCGTCCGGATTCCCGCAGGCTCCAAGCAGGCCGCGACGTCTATGTGCGCGAAGTACAAATCCTCCGGCGGCAATTGCTTCGTTACGAAGTGATCCGGTCAGACATAAAGGCGGCCCGTGGTGGCCGCTTTTTGATATCTGCTGCAAATTTTCCCAACCCGAATATAGTGTGAAGCCATGCGCGAATCGAAATCCGTTATTATTGGTGTTTCCGGCACCGAGCTCACCGCCGACGAGAAGGCCTTCTATGCCGAACATTGTCCTTGGGGCTTCATCCTGTTTGCCCGCAATCTCATGAGTGAAAACCAGATCAAGGACCTGAACGCCGCCCTGCGCGACAGCATCGGCAACCCGGACGCGCCCATATTTATTGACCAGGAAGGCGGCAGGGTTCAGCGCCTTCGCCCGCCGCTGGCGCCGAATTATCCTTCGGCCTCGACACTCGGCGATATCTACCGGCGTGACCGGCAAGCCGGGTTGGATGCCGCACGTTTGATGTCGCGGCTCCATGCTGTGGACTTGAAGAAATTCGGCTTTACCGCAGATTGTCTGCCTGTTCTTGATGTTCCGGTTCCCGGCGCAAGCTCGGTCATTGGCAACCGCGCGTACGGTGAAGACCCGCGCACCGTCATGGAAATGGGCCGCGCCGCTGCGGAAGGCCTGATGCAAGGTGGCATATTGCCGGTCGTCAAGCACATGCCTGGCCACGGTCGCGGCTTTGCCGACAGCCATCACAATCTCCCCGTCGTCGATGTGCCGCTTGCAGAACTCGAAGCGCATGATTTTGTGCCATTCAAGGCTTTGAATGATCTGCCGATGGCGATGACCGGCCATCTTGTTTTCACGGCAATCGATCCGGACCGTCCGGCGACCACCTCGCCCATCGTCATTGAGCAGATCATTCGCGGCCATATCGGCTTTGATGGCTTGTTGATGAGCGATGACGTCTCGATGAATGCGCTTTCTGGGGATTTTCACGAGCGCACCCGTGCAATTTTTGCCGGAGGGTGCGATATGGTTCTGCACTGCAACGGCGTTATGGACGAGATGAAGGCCGTGATGGGGCAAACGCCGGTGCTGCGCAGCAAACCATTGCAACGCGCAAATGCTGCATTGGCCAGACTGCATAACACGGCAGGTGACGACGAAATTGCACTTCGCGACGCATTCGCCAGCCATCTGGCCGCCGTCGCATGACATGATGGGGATGATCGGGGCATGAAGGCTTCCGCCAAAAAACAGGACCGGAGCGGCATGCCGCTGGAAGCCCTGTGGGATGACAAGGAAGACCGCACGCTGTCCGATCCGGAAATGCTCGTTGACATCGACGGCTTTGAAGGCCCGCTGGACCTTCTGTTGCACCTTGCGCGCAACCAGAAAGTTGATCTCGCCCGCATTTCGATTTTGAAACTGGCCGAACAATATCTTGAATTCATCAATGGTGCCGTCAAGTTGCGGCTGGAACTTGCGGCGGACTATCTGGTCATGGCCGCTTGGCTGGCGTTTCTCAAATCCAAACTGCTCATTCCAAAGACTGGCAGCGATGATGGCGAAAGTGGCGAAGAACTGGCCGAACTGTTGCAATTCCGCTTGAAACGGCTCGAAGCGATGCGCGATGCTGCCGCAAGGCTGGTCAACCGCAACAGGCTTGGCCGCGACATATTTCAACGCGGCGACCCGGAGGCCGTGATCATCGAGAAGCAGAACGAGTGGTCGGCAACGCTCTATGACTTGTTGACGGCTTACGCCTCGCAGCGGCAACGACAGGCAATTTCGCGTGTCGCGATTGCCCTGAGATCGGTCTGGTCGCTGAAACACGCCCGCCAAATCTTGACCCGTCTCATTGGCGATGTGCGTGACTGGACCGCGCTCGATCAATTTCTGATCGCCTTCATTCCCGATCCGTCGGAACGCGCAACTGCCATTGCCAGCTCGTTTGCGGCGAGCCTTGAGTTGGTGCGCGAGGGTCAATTGGAAGTGCGCCAGGAAGCGGCGTTCCAGCCAATTTACCTCAGAACCAAGGCCGGAAGGCCCGAACTGGAAGACTATTGATATGCCTGAAACTGGACACGCCCGCGTTTTTCCGTTCGCCCGCGCAGATAGCGCCGAATTGAGTGAAAACCCGGCCGAGCGGCTGCACTTGGCTGAAGCAGTCCGGATGGCTGAAGCCATTGTCTTTGCGTCCGCCGATCCTGTCTCTGAAAAGGCGCTGGCTGACCGGTTGCCGGGTGAGACAGATGTCCCGGCCGTCATGGCAGAATTGCAAGCCACATACGAAAAGCGCGGCGTCAATCTTGTCCGTGTCGGCGATTCATGGGCGTTCCGCACCGCATCGGACCTGTCGTTCCTGATGAACCGCGAAGCGGTGCAGCAAAGGAAACTGTCGCGCGCAGCGCTGGAAGTATTGGCAATAATTGCATACCACCAGCCGGTGACCCGTGCCGAGATGGAGGAAATCCGGGGTGTCGAGACCGCCAAAGGCACGCTTGATGTGCTGATGGAAACTGGCTGGGTCAAAATCCGTGGCCGTCGCAAGGCCCCCGGCCGTCCGGTCACATACGGCACGACGATTGCCTTCCTTGACCATTTCGGCCTCGAAGAAATCCGTGATCTGCCGGGCATTGATGAACTCAAGGGGGCAGGGCTTCTGTCTTCGCGCATGCCGTCAAATTTCTCCATTCCCCAGCCGCCAGCGAACATGGATGAATTCGCCGAAGACGAAGACGAGCTTACGGACATCGACCTTGAAGAGCTTGGCCTGTTGACACCGCGCGGCGGGGATGATTGACAACCGCTCATCATGAGCAGTTCCAGAAAAAGTGATCAGCGGTTTTCCGTTCGGAATTGCCTGAAGCAAGGCGCATCTCGTGGCGACCTCTAGATCCCCAGCAATCATGCGCGGCCCGGTCGGCGTCTCCTTCGCGGCAAGCCTGTCGTTTGACAAGATATCCCACCGGTTCGGGAATGGCCCGCCGACGCTCACGGATGTTTCCCTGACCGCAGAACCGGGCGAAGTGCTGTGCCTTTTGGGCCCATCCGGCTCGGGCAAAACGACGCTGTTGCGCATCGCGGCCGGAATTGAAACGCAAACATCCGGGCGTATCCTGCTCAGCGGGCAGGAAATTTCCGGACCCAATGCCTATGTTCCGCCGGAGAAACGCTCGATCGGGCTGGTGTTTCAGGACTATGCGCTGTTTCCGCACCTGTCGATCATGGACAATGTGCGGTTCGGCCTCACTGCCATGTCGCGCGAAGATGCCAAGCTGGAGGCATTTACGGCGCTCGGGCGCGTCGGCCTGCAGGCCTATGCCAACACCTATCCGCATGAACTGTCCGGCGGCGAGCAGCAGCGCGTGGCCCTTGCCCGCGCACTCGTGCCGCGTCCGGCTGTGCTGTTGCTGGATGAACCCTTCTCCGGCCTCGACTCGCGGCTGAAAGACACTGTGCGCGCAGAAACGTTGGGCATTCTGCGCCAGAGCCGGGCGACGGCAATAGTGGTCACCCACGATGCGGAAGAGGCGATGCGCATGGCTGACCGGATTGCGCTGTTGAGGAATGGCCGCTTGGTGCAAGTCGGCACGTCTGAAAATATGTACACCAAACCCGTATCGCTGTTTGCGGCCGGATTTTTCTCCGAACTCGACGTTTTTGACGCCACTGTGCGCAACGGCAAGGCGGAAACGCCGCTGGGCACGTTTGATGTTGCCTTCGCGGATGGCCAGCCTGTGAGCGTCGCCATCCGTTTGGGCGACATAGAAATCAGCTCTGGAGAGGCCGCAATTCCTGCCCGCATCCTGTCGAGACGCTTCCTTGGCGAGACAGAATTGCTGCAACTGGCGGTCCCCGGCCATGACGTGCCGGTCTCGACGCGCCAACGCTGCGGCACTGTGTCCGCAAAAGACCGTGATATAGGCATATTTGTGCGCAATGATTGCGTGCTTGTGTTTGAAAGATTGGACGAAAGCGCTTAAGTGACACGCGACACGTCGAAGAAATTGGGAGTTTGATATGGGTTCGTTTTCAATCTGGCACTGGCTGATCGTTCTGGCGGTCGTTTTGCTGCTGTTCGGTCGCGGCAAAATCCCGGAACTGATGGGCGATGTCGCCAAAGGCATCAAGAATTTCAAGAGCGGCATGGCGGAAGACGAAACGGTTGCCGATGCGGGCAAGACCGTTGAGCACGCGCCCGGTGAAACGGTGGACGCTGCGCCGAAGGCAAAAGCCAAGAAGGCCTGAGTTTCAGGCGCGGCGGCTTGCCGCCAAGGGTGATTGCTGATGCTTGAAGTCGGATATTCCGAAATCCTCGTGATTGCGATTGTGTTGATCGTGGTCGTCGGTCCCAAAGACCTGCCGAAAATGCTGCGCGCATTCGGCAACATGATGACGCGCTTTCGCAAGGTATCCGGCGACTTTCGCCGCCAGTTCGATGACGCTTTGAAAGAGGCCGAACTCGACGAAGTGCGCAAAACCATTGACGACGTGCGCAAGCTCGACCCTCGCCAGCAGGTGCGGGATGTGTTCAATCCGCTGCGCTCTGTGGCAGACGGTATCCGCAACGATGTGCAAAGCGCCATCAGGCCGGTGATGCA
>JANPEK010000251.1:0-2884 GCA_031422915.1 Phyllobacteriaceae bacterium
TGTGGCCGGTGCCGTGTCGGGCTTCCTTGCCGGCATGTTTGGCATCGGCGGCGGCACGGTTCTGGTGCCGGCATTTTTTCAGGTCTACGGTGCCATCGGCGTTCCCGATGATGTCAAAATGCACCTCTCTGTCGGCTCGTCACTGGCGCTTGTCGTGGTCACGGCGGTGCGCTCGTCGATGGCACACAAGAAGCACGGCGTGGTGGACGAAAAGCTGTTGCGCGGCTGGCTGATTGCGGTGCCGCTTGGCGCTTTGCTGGCGTCAATTGCAGTGACGTATATTTCCAGCGTCGGCCTTCGTATCGTGTTCTCAATCGTCTGCGTGCTGATCGCGATCAAACTGCTGTTCGGCAAAGACTCCTGGCGTCTAGGCAATGATCTCCCGGCCAATCCGCTCAAAGCCATCATCGGCACATGCATCGGCTTCCTCTCCACGCTGATGGGCATTGGCGGCGGCGTACTGAACAACACGTTCATGACCAGCTTTGGCCGGCCGATCCATCAGGCAGTAGCGACGTCCGCGGGCGTCGGCGTACTGATCGCCGTCCCCGGCTTCTTTGGCTATATCTGGGCCGGCTGGGGCGCGGCAGGCCTGCCGCCGTTTTCGACCGGCTATGTCAATTGGCTGACCATCGCCCTCATCACGCCGCTGTCGATTCTTGTGACGCCTTATGGTGTCAAAGTTGCCCATGCGATGGAAAAGCGGCGGCTGGAGATGCTGCTCGGGCTTTATCTGCTGACAGTGTCCGCGCGGTTCTTCTGGAGCTTGGTTTAGTCCTGCAAGCTCAACCGATCCTGCGCCACAGAGAATCCAGAAAGCGTGTTGAGATAGTCCATGCCGAGCAGGCTCTGGTCAAGCTTGCCTTCCGGCGCGACAAGGGCGGGCAGGTTGCGCCGCACGATGTCGCCAATCACGATGTCGTCAAGCCGCACCGGCGCGGCCATCGACATGCCGTTGGCTGTTGAAACGGGCACGGTGTAGGACAGCGCGGCCGGATCAACGCCAGCCTTTTGCGCATCCTGCAATGTCAGCACGATGCTTGATGCGCCGGTGTCGATCATGAACGAAACATCCGCATTGTTGACGCTGCTGTCGATCTCAAAATGACCTGAGGCGGATTTTTCGATGACCAGCACCTTGGTGCCATCGGCATTCACCGACACCTGCGGCCTTGAAGGCACCAGTCCGAGCGTGACGCGGCTGGCGATGTCCTGTAACTCGAACCGGTATTGATATCCGGCGACGAAAACGAGCGCGATGATGGCCCAAGCCGAGAAATTCCGTGCGGTCTCGCCCCAATTGCCGCCGCTGATGGTCCGGACGCCGACGGCTGCCAAGAGGAGTATCAGCGACATCATCTGCACGAAATCATCGTTGCTCATGCCGAGCGTCATGCCAATGTCGCGGTTGAACCAGACGATGGCAAAGGTGGCCAGTATCGCGCCGACGACGAAGATGAAAATGCGGCTCATGATGCCTCTCGCGCCATGCGTTGACGCCGTGTCTCGCGGCGCGGCCTGCGCTCCAGTGTCGCCACGCGGGCGGGCAGAATGTCCATCAGGTCGCGCCGTTCGCGCGGGCTCATGGTCAGCCAGTCACCAATCTCGCCGCTGGTGCGCCCGCAGCCAAAGCAATAGCCGGTTTTCATGTCGATGGAGCAGACGAGGATGCAAGGCGATTCGATCATCATGGCCTCAATTTGGTGATGTCAAAGGCCACTGGCAAGGCCGGTGAGAAACGCAATCTCGGCAATGATCGCACTTGCACCAAGTGTATCGCCGGTATGCCCTGAAATTTTCTTCTGGCTAAGCTTGCGAAAGCCGATGGAAGCGAGTGCGGCGAAGGCGACGGAGATGACCGTCGGTGTCACGCCGCGAAAAACAAGTGCCAGCGCAAGCGCGATCACCGCGCCTGAAACAAGCGCAACCACACTGGCGTCCTCGGTCGGCGCGCCCGCCTTGTCTGCCGTGCCGCCGGTGCGGGCTGACGGCAGTTCGCCCCAGTGCCAGACCAGCGCCATCTTTCCTGCCACGACGGCGGCGACCAGTCCTGCGGCAGCGCTGAACAAGCCGGTCTGCAACAGGGCCGCCACCGCGATCGTGCGCAACAACAGCGCACAGATCAGCGCCATCGCACCATAGGCTCCGATGCGCGAATCCTTCATGATTTCCAGTCGTCGCTCAGCAGTCGCGCCGCCGTAAAACCCGTCAGCAACGTCCGCCAGCCCGTCCTCATGTAAACCGCCGCAGACGATCACCAGCGCGGCGACTGAAATTGCCGCTGTCAGCAGCACCGGCAGATCAAGCACGGTGCCCGCCACCAACACCACGATGGATGGCAGCGTCGAAATCACACCGGCAAGCGGAAACGTCCGGCAGGTTTGTGATAGCACGCCATCGTCGTCCACGAACCATTTGGCTGCCACAGGAATGCGCGTCAAAAATCCAAGTGCGCGCATCGTATCACGGGGCAGGGTATCAAGGTTCAGGTCCAAAGGTGCGTCCTTGCAATTGCGCCTTGAGGCGTCGCGGGGCGGGGGTTGCCTTGGCGGTTTGACTGCTTATACGGAATGCGCATTCACAATTCCACGGAAATGGATTCTCATAAATGACCAGCGGCCTGCCGTTTGATGACTTTCGTGCGCTTCTTGCCACTCTTCCCGGACCCGATGAGGACGCCGTCGCCGCCGTGCGCCGTCGTGATCCGTTCCTGACCAAACCGCCCGGCGCGCTTGGCAAGCTGGAAGGCATCGTTGAATGGCTCGCCGCATGGACCGGCAAGCACAAGCCTGCCGTGACGCGTCCGCTCGTTGCCGTGTTCGCCGGCAATCACGGCGTCACGCGCAAAGGCGTCTCGCCCTATCCGGCAGAAGTCACAGTTCAG
>JANPEK010000252.1:0-9028 GCA_031422915.1 Phyllobacteriaceae bacterium
CGTGGCTTATCCTTGTGCCAAGGATTGCAGGCGCGTGCGAAGTGCATGACCTGCAGGAAACCGAGCAGACTCTGATCGCACTCGAGAGCGCGGCGGCGGGGCGGGTTCTCGCCCAAGTCACCGATTGCGAAAAAATCAACACGGCGGCCATCGGCAACATCGTGCGCCAGCTTCATGTGCATGTTATTGCGCGCAAGCCTGGTGATGCCAACTGGCCCGGGCCGGTTTGGGGTTTTGGTGTCCGCGAGCCGTATGACAAAGCTGCTGCCATGATACTGATTGCCGGCATCAAATCCGCTTGGCCATCCGAACACGGAATTGCTTTATGACTTATGTTGCTGATGAGGCTTCAACCCGCATTGCTTTCACCGGGAGCCTATTGGAGCGGCGCTCCGAGAAGCGGACTGATGATGCCATTGAACTGGCCCGCGCTGACGTTGCGACGCGCTGGTTTGTGCATCTGGGCGGCAAGATTGCCTTGCACGGTTCAGACAGCGCGGTGCCACGGGCGCTGTTTGAAACATCGGAACTGAGCGGCTTTGAGCCTGATTTTTCGGAAGCGATCTTGCTCGGCTTTCTTGACGACCGTGCCGTTTGCGCTGTTCCCGCAGGCCGGGATCCTGAAACCTTGGCTGAACCCTTGTTTGTATCCGAATTGCGCCCGCTGTTTTCGCAAGGTACTTTGCCGCGCGAGGAATTGTCGATGCTGGCGCAGGCGTTCTCGCTGCATGCATGGCACACGAGCCACAAATATTGCGGGCGCTGCGGCGCGCGGAACATGATGAAATCCGGCGGCGTCAAGCGGGTTTGCGATGGCTGCGGCGCAGAGCATTTTCCGCGCACGGACCCGGTCGTCATCATGCTGACCGTGCATGGCGACCGGTGCCTTCTGGCGCGCGGCGCGCATTTTCCGGACGGCATGGTGTCGTGCCTTGCCGGTTTCCTTGAGCCGGGCGAATCCATTGAAGAGGCCGTGCGGCGAGAGACGCTCGAAGAAGCAGGCATTCAAACCGGCAAGGTTAGCTACCACGCCAGCCAGCCATGGCCGTTCCAGCATTCGCTGATGATCGGCTGTTTTGCCGAAGCGCTGGATGACCGGCTGACGCTGGATGCGTCAGAGCTTGAGGCCGGCGGCTGGTACACCCGCGATGATGTGCGGCTGATGCTGGAGGGCAAGCATCCGCAAGGCTGGCGGCTGCCGCCAAGCGGCGCGATTGCCAATCTGTTGATCCGGGATTGGGTGGAATCTTGACGGGGTATTATTAAATGTATTACATTAAAACATGAACCTGCTATGGGATGAGAGCAAGAGAATTGCAAATCTGGAGAAGCATGGTTTCGATTTCCATGACGCTATCTCCTTTGGCTGGAAGGCTGCAATTATCATACCCGCACGAGCCGGAAAATACGGCGGCTCGCGTTCAAAGGCTGTCGGATATTTCATGGATGACGCTGCCATTGTAATTTTCTCGATGTTCGGAACTGAAGCGATCTCCGTCATCAGCTTCAGACCAGCCAACAAAAGAGAAAGGAGACTGCTAGATGAAAGAGCCTAAAGTTCAGAAAGAGTTTCAGGAAGGCCGCGGCTATTCCAAGGAAGACTGGGACTCGGTGGATTCTCCGGAGATAACAGACGAGGAGTTCGCCTCTGCCCGCCCCGCCCGCGAAGTCCTCCCGCCCGAATTCTTCACGGGCATGGAGGCCCTGCGCCGCGCGCGGGGGCGCCCGCCCGTCGAGCATCCGCGCAAATTGGTCTCGATCAGGCTCGATCAGGACGTGCTGGAAAAGTTCAAATCCACCGGCAAGGGCTGGCAGTCGCGGATCAATGCGGAATTGCGGAAAGTCGCGGGGCTTTAACCTCTGCAATTGTGACTTGGAATTTCGCCAACCCTAACGCCGCTTGGTCAGCGCGCTTCGTCCGAAGTTTTTCTTCCATGCTGACAAGACCTCGCCAAACCACGCCTTGCTGAAAGATCCCATGAGAGCGTCGGGCTCCAAGACATAGGAGCCCGGCAAAATATCGACATTCAACTCTTGCAAGATGAGCCAATGGCGCAATCCTGCGTCCAACCCCGCGCGCCGTTTTTCGATTTGGGGAACTTCGATGGCAATTGTCTTGCTGTCCGGTTCCTTTGTTGTCAGTGGCATCAGATAAATCAAATCGTGCTGCTTGCCATGAACCCGAATTGCCACCGCGCATGGCCGGGGCTTTGCGCCTTCGGTCCGTCCAGCCAACGCCTCTCGCCGCCAGAGATACTGGTAGGAAACAACCGTACCGGTCCGTATGTCGCCAAACGTCAAGCTGGCGAGTCCGAAAGGTAATCATCTATCGCGTTTTCGACAGCCGACAGTTCGTTGTCCGACAAGTCGTTCCAATCGACGGCGCGCCGCGGATTTGCACCCTTTTGCAGCCGCTCGAAATGCTCCTGCGACATGACGACAAAACGGTTCTTTCCATGCTTGGTAATTGTCACCGGCGCTTGAGCGGCCTTGTGCAGGATATCAGCGGTGTGACGTGCCATTTCACTGGCAGGGAAACTGACATTGGACATGTTCACTTCTCATCCATTAATTAACTTAAAATACGCAAAATGCGTATTATTTGTCAAATGGAAATCTGATTCATCGGATCATCGCCTGCGGATAGACCCCCACAATCCGCACTTCCGTCGAGAAAAACGCCAGTTCCTCCAGCGCCAGCGCGACATTCTTGTCGTCTGGGTGGCCCTCGATATCGGAGAAGAACTGCGTAGCCGTGAATTCGCCGCCGAGCTGATAGCTTTCCAGCTTTGTCATGTTGACGCCGTTGGTGGCGAAGCCGCCCATGGCTTTGTAGAGCGCGGCAGGGACGTTGCGAACCTTGAACACGAAGGTGGTCATGGTCACATCGGTCGGCTTGGCGCGCACTGCCCAGCGCTTTTCTTTTGACAGGACAACAAAGCGGGTGACGTTGTTTTCGGAATCCTCGACATCTTCATCAATGATATCAAGACCATAAAGACCGGCGGCCAGACGCGGGGCGAGTGCAGCCATAGACTTGTTGCCCGCCTCGGAGACAACACGGGCGGCACCTGCCGTGTCGCCTTCGACAACGGCTTTCCAGCGGTGTTTGCGAATGATCTTGCGGCATTGGCCGAGCGCATGGACGTGGCTGTGAACCGACTTGATGTCGGAAAGGCTTGCGCCCTTGACGACCATCAGCTGGAAATGGATCGGCAGGAAATACTCGCCGATGATGTGCAATTTCGATACCGGCAACAGGTGGTGGATATCAGCCACGCGCCCGGCAAGCGTGTTCTCAATCGGGATCATCGCCAAGTCGGCCTTGCCGGTCTCGACCGCATTGAAGGCATCTTCAAACGTCGCGCAGGGCAGCGGCTCCATGGCGGGAAACATGTTGCGGCAGGCGGTGTCGGAGTTGGCACCGGGCTCGCCCTGGAAGGAGATGCGGTTGGTTTTGACGGCTTGCGCGTTCATGTCATGTCCTTAGATTCCCGCCGCCACGATGGCACGGGCGCGTTCCAGATCTTCCGGCGTGTCTACGCCAAGTGGCACGGTTTCGACAATCTCGACATCGATGCGCATGCCGGCTTCCAGCGCGCGCAATTGCTCCAGACGCTCACGCTTTTCAAGCGGCGACGGGCCGAGATTGACAAAGCGCTCCAACGCGGAACGGCGATAGGCGTAAAGCCCGATGTGGTGATAGAGCGCGCCATGGCCCCACGGTGCGGTGGCGCGTGTGAAGTAAAGCGCGCGAAGACGGGTTTGGGACAAATCAGTGCCAACGACCTTCACAACATTCTCATTCACGCGTTCCTCCGCGCGGGTGATTTCAGCGGCCAAAGTTGCGATATCGACGTCAGCATTTTCGAGCGGCAAGATTGAGCGCGAAATGATCGCCGGGTCGATAACCGGCAAATCACCCTGCACATTGACGATGCACTCATAGTCACCGCGCGGGTCCAGCGCTCGCAACGCTTCAAATATGCGATCTGAACCGGACTGATGGTCAACACGGGTCATCACCGCCTCAATCCCGGCCGCCTCTACGGCGTCTGCAACAGCGCGGGTATCTGTGCACACAACCGTGCGGCCAATGCCAGCCAACATCGCCTGCTCAGCGACCCGCACGATCATCGGCTTGCCGCCAATATCGGCCAATGGCTTGCCGGGAAGGCGGGTTGAGGCCATGCGGGCCGGGACAAGGATGATGGTTTTCATGCAATCAAGCCGCGTTGGTAATTCAGGTGTCAAAAGGTCGCTGTCCGCAGCGCTCAGACACGCCTTATAGGTGTTGCAAGTCGCACGCAAAAGACCTAGTTTCCGCCCGATTTCAGGACAGGGAGTCCAGATCGGGTTCCCGGACACCGGAGACGGGAAAACATGGACTCATTTGAACTGAACAAAATGGCCGGCGCGTTGCTGGCGACCGTTTTTGTTGTGATGTCAGTGCGACTGGCCTCCGATGCACTGTTCGAGCATGGTGTGCCGGACAAGCCCGGTTTCGTGATTGAGGCGGTCGAAGCCGCTGCTGGCGGCGAGGCGGCTGGTGGGGAACCGGCAGCTCTGGAACCCATCGCACCACTGCTTGCGAGCGCCGATGCGACCGCCGGTGAAGCGGTGTTCAAGAAGTGCGCCGCGTGCCACACGGTGGATAAAGGCGGTGCCAACAAGGTTGGCCCGAACCTGTACGAAATCGTTGGTCGCGGAATGGGTGCACACGAAGGTTTCAATTATTCTGCGGGCCTGAAGGCAATGGCCGCGCAAAACTGGGACTTTGAGTCCATTTCGCAGTTTGTGTTAAAGCCCAAGGCCTTTGTCAAAGGCACGGCGATGGGGTTTGCCGGTCTTCCCAAGCCTGAAGACCGCGCAAACCTGATCGCCTATCTGCGCGGTCTGTCCGACAGCCCGGTTCCACTGCCGTAAAATCACATACTGTTGAACTCGAAAGGCCGGGCCCGCCCGGCCTTTTTTGTATAAAGGCGCGGTCGCCCCTTGCCTTTGCCCACCCGCGCTTACATCCTTTCCTTCAGGTGCATCAAGGAACGGTTTGGATGAGCAGAAATTTGGCACAGCTGGGTTTGGCGATAGGCGCATCTCTTCTCCTCTTGGCGGCTCCAGCTTTGGCCATCGACTGGACACATGGAACGGCGCTCAATGCCGAGCCGCGCCTCGCCGCCGGGTTTGCCCATTTTCCCTATGTGAATCCTGATGCGCCCAAGACCGGCCTTGTCCGCCAAGGCGCGCTTGGCTCGTTTGATTCGTTCAACGATCAGATCACACGCGGCGAGGCGGCACCCGGGCTGACGCTGACTTACGAAACCCTGATGATCCCTTCGCTGGATGAGACCGACATTTCGACAGCCTACGGTCTTCTGGCCGAAGCGATCAAATATCCGGACGATTTCTCCAGCGTCTCCTTCCGGCTGAATGCCAATGCCAAATGGAATGACGGCACGCCAGTTACGGTTGACGACGTGATCTGGAGTCTCAACACGCTCAAGGAAATCAACCCGCAGTACGGATTTTATTTTGCCAACGTCGTCAAAGGCGAAAAGACCGGCGAGCGTGAAGTGACATTCACCTTCAGCGAGAAGGGCAACCGCGAACTGCCGCACATTATGGGGCAGTTGCCGGTGTTTTCAAAACTCTGGTGGGAAGGCAAAGACGCCGCCGGAAAACAGCGCAACATCGCAGAACCAACACTTGAGCCGCCGCTTGGGTCAGCACCTTACAAGATCGGCAAGTTCGAGGCAGGGCGCTATGTGGAATATGTGCTGGCAGACAATTATTGGGGCAAGAGCCTCAACACCCGCATCGGCACCAACAATTTTGCGGTGCAGCGCTACGATCTTTACGGCGATGAACAAGTGATGATGGAGGGGTTCAAGGGCGACGCTTTCGACTACCGCTTTGAACGCTCGTCCAAAAATTGGGCCACCGGCTACGAAGGGCTTCCGGCGCTTGCCAAGGGTTTTGTGATCAAGGAGGAATTCTCCAACCGCGATTCGGGCCGAATGCAGGCATTTGTGCCAAACTTGCGTCGTGACAAATTCAACGACCAGCGGGTGCGCCGCGCGTTCAATCTTGCTTTTGACTTTGAGACGACAAATCGAAACTCGTTCTTCGGGCTCTACGAGCGCATTCCAAGCTATTTTGCCGGAACTAATCTGGCTTCCACCGGTCTGCCGCAAGGCAAGGAGCTTGAGATACTGACTTCCGTGAAAGACAAGATTCCGGCGCAGGTTTTCACGACTCCATACGCAAATCCGGTCGGCGGCGACAATGCAAAGATGCGCGTGAATTATCGCGAGGCACTGAAGCTGCTCAAGGAGGCGGGGTGGTCGTTGAAAGACAGCAAACTTGTCAACGACAAGACCGGCGAGCCGTTCGTTGTCGAATATCTCGACTATTCCGATGTGAACTCACGCTTTGTGCTGCCGTATGCGCAGAGCCTCGAGCGCATTGGCATCAAGCTTGATTACCGCACGGTCGATACCTCATCGTATGAAGAGCGTGTGCGCAAGTTTGACTATGACATGATCATGTACGCGTGGGGCCAGTCGCTGTCGCCGGGCAATGAGCAGCGCGAGTTCTGGGGCAGCAAGTCCGCGACCCAAACGGGATCGAAAAACTACGCGGGTATCGCCGACCCGGGAGTTGACGCGTTGATCGACAAGGTCATTTTTGCCCCCGATCACGACACGCTTGTTGCCGCCGCCCATGCGCTGGACCGCGTTTTGCTCTCGCAAGACTTTGTGGTTCCGCAATGGTTCTCGCAAGTTGACCGGTATGTCTACTGGGACCGCTTCGGCCGCCCGGCCAAATTGCCAGAGTATAATTTCGGCTTCCCTGCGGTCTGGTGGTACGATCAGGCCAAGGCTGACCGGATTAGCAATTGAACAGTTTCAGGCGGAACAGCGAAACATCTGGCCATTTTCAATCAGAAGAGGCATTGATGAAGGTACCGTCTTGATGTATAAGAGCACAGCGGTCGAGAGAGCTGCATATTGGCGGTTCGCTGAGGCAAATGCCTCACTCGGCTGCATTTTTTTGGCATTTACTCAATGCATATATTGTATGTAGATGACTCAGGTCACGTGGAAAACCCCAACGAACGCCACTTTGTGCTCGGTGGCATCTCGGTATTTGAACGCGGCATTTTTCACGCGATCAAGGCAGCGGACAACTGCGTAACCCAGTTCGGGCTTGGAAACGCCGACGAAATAGAATTGCATGGCAGCCCGATGTATTCCGGCCGCAGTGGCGTCTGGTCGACCGTGCGGGAAAGACCCAAGCGTGAACAGATGATCAAACAGGCGCTTGCGAGCTTTCAGAATTCGGCAAGCGTCAGGCTTTTTGCTGTGGCGGTGGATAAGGCGGCCGTTGGTCCTGAAGACCCTGTGTTGCTTGCGTTTGAGGAGATTTGCAACCGCTTCAATCTGTTCTTGCAACGGAACCAGAATAGAACCGGCGAAAGCCAGCGCGGCCTGATCGTAATGGATGAATCCAAGCATGAGCAACCGCTTCAAGCGCTCGCACGCCACTTCCGAGTCAACGGCGCGCGGTGGGGAAACTTCAAGAACCTCGCGGAAGTGCCGTTTTTCGTGGATTCCCGTGCGTCGCGGCTCGTCCAACTCGCCGATCTTGTGGCATACGCGACATTTAGAAAATACGAGTTTCAAGATGGCAGATTTTTTGATGACATGATTCCGAAATTTGATTCGGACGGCGGTGTGATCCACGGGTTGGTTCATCGCCGAGCAGCGCGTCCGGATTGTTACTGTCCTGCATGTCATTCACGTCGTTGGGGTGCCCGATAATTTCGGCGATTTTTTCCTTCAGCGTCTGTTCCGCGGTTTTCTCCTTGCGCTAGCCGCGCCGGTCGATTCCAAATGCCTACGGGCGAATCAGCGCCGGACACTGGATATCCGTTGGTTTTGACGTCAAATTCTGAAAATTCGCTCGGCAGGCAGCGCTGATGGGAAGCTATATTCTCCGGCGCTTGCTTTTGATGATCCCGACGTTGATCGGCATTCTGGCGATTTCGTTTCTTGTTGTTCAGTTCGCGCCCGGCGGACCGGTCGAGCAGGTCATCGCCGACCTGACACGCGGAAACGACAGCAATGACCGGCTTGGCGGCACGGGCTCGGACTTTGCCGGCCAAGAGGCGGGCGGCGGTGGCAGCGAAGTTTCCGGCAAGTATCGCGGCTCGCAGGGCCTTGACCCGGACCTGATCGCCAAGCTGGAAAAGCAGTTCGGCTTCGACAAGCCGGCGCACGAGCGATTCTTCAAAATGCTGTGGGATTATGCGCAGTTCGACTTTGGCGACAGCTTCTTTCGCGGCGGCACGGTGCTTGATCTCATCCTGCAAAAGATGCCGGTGTCGATCACGCTCGGTCTGTGGATAACGCTGATTTCCTACATCATCTCCGTGCCGCTCGGCATAGCCAAGGCCCTGCGCGACGGGTCCCGGTTTGACGTCTGGACCAGCGCAGTGGTCATTGTCGGCTATGCCATACCGGGCTTCCTGTTCGGCATTCTGCTCATCGTTTTGTTTGCCGGCGGCTCGTTCTGGGACTGGTTTCCCCTTCGCGGGCTGTGGTCGGAAAATTGGGATGAACTCAGCGCCTGGGGCAAGGTCAAGGACTATGCCTGGCATGTGACGCTGCCTCTGCTCGCCATGGTGATGTCGGCCTTTGCCACCACGACGCTGTTGACTAAGAATTCCTTCCTTGACGAGATCAAGAAACAGTACGTCGTCACCGCCCGCGCCAAGGGCTTAACTGAGCGCAAGGTGCTTTACGGCCATGTGTTCCGCAACGCGATGTTGATCCTGATTGCCGGTTTTCCAGCCGCGTTCATCTCGGCGTTTTTCACCGGATCGATCCTGATCGAAAACATCTTCTCGCTCGACGGACTTGGGCTGCTCGGTTTTGAATCGGTGCTGCGGCGCGATTATCCGGTGGTGTTCGGCACGCTCTATATCTACTCGCTGATGGGCCTTGTTGTCGGGCTGTTGTCCGAC
>JANPEK010000253.1:0-6153 GCA_031422915.1 Phyllobacteriaceae bacterium
TGCCGGTCGGATTCGTCGCGAATGTCCGAAATACCCTCGATACGCTTTTCGCGCACCAGATCGGCCATCTTCTCGATCATCGTCGCCTTGTTCACCTGATAGGGAACTTCCGTGATGATGATCTGCTCGCGGTCGCCGCGCATCGGCTCAATGGTCGCGCGCCCGCGCATCATGACCGAGCCGCGCCCGGTCATATAGGCCGACAAAATGCCAGACCGCCCAAGAATGGACGCCCCCGTCGGAAAATCCGGCCCGGGGATAAATTCCATCAACCCGGCAAGATCGATGGCCGGATTGTCAATCATGGCAATGCAGCCATTGATCACTTCGCCCAGATTGTGCGGCGGAATATTGGTCGCCATGCCAACAGCAATGCCGCCGGAGCCATTGACCAGAAGGTTGGGAAACCGCGCCGGCAGAACCTTCGGCTCTGAGGCCGAAGCATCATAGTTCTCCTGAAAATCGACCGTGTCCTTGTCGATATCTTCCAGCAGCTCATGCGCACCGCGCGACAGACGTGCCTCCGTGTAGCGCATCGCCGCAGGCGGATCGCCATCGACGGAGCCGAAATTGCCCTGCCCGTCGATCAGCGGAAAGCGCAGCGACCAGTCCTGCGCCATGCGCACCAGCGCGTCCTAAATCGAGGCGTCGCCATGCGGGTGATACTTACCCATCACATCGGCAACGGGTCGCGCGGACTTCACATACTTGCGGTTCCAGTGATAACCACTCTCATGTGCTGCATAAAGGATGCGCCGGTGCACCGGCTTCAGCCCGTCGCGCACATCGGGAAGCGCGCGGCTGACAATCACGCTCATCGCGTAATCAAGATAGCTGCGCTGCATCTCGTCGATGATAGAAATGGATTCTATACCGGGAGTGGCAGGACCTGGATTAGAAGGACCGGGAGTGGAAGGGGGTGGGGTCTGTTCCGACACGTTTCACGCTCAATCTGTGAGAATCAATCAAAATTGCTTATAGCCGAAAGCCCTTGGAAACGCGAACACTGGCGACATCCGATTTGGTTTAAACATGCCTGTTTTTCAATGAGTTAGACCGCAAAGCGAAACACCTGTGAAATAGGCTGTTGAAAACCGGACTGGAATGCTACGCCATCCTTGCAGATCGGATGCCGGGAGGGCCTTGCGATGCCGGGTTTTGATGCACTGACCAACGCGCTGGTAACGATCATTGTCACCATCAGCCCGCACAGCCTTGCGCCGCTGTTTCTTGTTCTCACGCGCGGCATGAACCGCAAGGAGCGCAATCAGGTCGCCATCCGCTCCAGCGCCATCGCTGCGCTCGTGCTGTCGATCTTCGCAGTCTTTGGCATCGCCATTCTCGAACTGTTCGGCATCACTGTCGCGGCCTTCCGCGTCGCGGGCGGCATGCTGTTGTTCTACATTGCCTTCGAGATGATCTTCGAGCGTCGCCAACAGCGTCGCGAGCAAAGCGCTGAAACGGCGATCACCAAGGACATGATCCACAACATCGCGGCCTTCCCGCTCGCCATCCCGCTCATCGCCGGCCCCGGCGCGATTTCCGCCACCATCCTGATGGCCGATAAACTCGGCACCCTGAGTGGCAGGCTCGCCATTGTTCCCGTGATCCTGATTGCAGTGGCGCTGACATGGTCAGTGTTCCTCGTCGCCGAGCGCGTCGACAAGTTCCTTGGCGAAACCGGCCGTTCGATCCTCACACGACTGTTGGGCATGCTCCTTGCGGCATTGTCCGTGCAGTTTGTCGCTGATGGCATACGGGTGCTCGCGGCGGGTTAACGCGCCCAACTGTGCAGGCCGCACCGCTCTACAACACGGCGAATCTTCGAGGCTGGTCAGTTATCCGTCATCTCCCCATGACTTCCATGGGGAGAAGATGCCGACAGGCAGATGAGGGGAATTTGGCAGCTAAATGTCGTCCAGTCCGACGCCAAAGACCACTCCAACCCTTTGAATCTTCTCAATAAGGCGAAATCACATCCGTCACACGCCGGATCGTCACACGCCTGTTGCGCCAGTTCTCGCTCAGCGTCGGCACAAGAAGATAGTCTTCGCCGTAGCCAACCGTATCGAGATTAAAACCCGGAACTCCGAAGTAGCGCACCAGATCGCGCTTCAGCTGTCCGGCGCGGGCCCGTGACAGGTTCTGGTTCGCCGCGCGTGTGCCAACTGCATCGGTGTGGCCTTCGAGCAGGAACACCTCGTCAGGATTGTTGTCCATCAACTGGTTGAGCGCGTCTGCGATCTCCTGCACCTTCCAGCGCTCGCTGCGCGGAATGGCAGCTGAACCAAAGGCAAAGTTGATGGCTTGAATATCGATCGACGGCGCGATTCGTCGCAGGTCCGGACGTCGCTTCAACGCTTGGCGCGTGACTTTCTTTTCCGGCGCAATTCTGGCCGATGGTGCGCGCTGAAGTTTGCGGATGATCATCTCTGAGGATGGCGCTTCCTGCGCTTGCGCGAACCCGATTGGCGTTGCAGCAAGGAACGCTGCGCCCAATAGACTTGCGGAAAATGAACGTCTGGAAATCATGGATGGTCTCCCTTGGCCAACTGGCCCGCCATAATTGAAGCGCATGTCTTTGTGAACATTAAGGCGCTGACGCCGCACTCATTTCAAGGCGTAGAAAGAATTGTTGCGGCTACGGCCCTTCAATTCGTAGCCGCGTTCGGCGAAGACCCTCGCACATCCCGGATAGTCCTGATCGGGCTTGGGATGTTCGATAACGATGCGCTTCGGCAAGATCATGTCTGGCGCTTGCTCGAAGAATGGCACCAGCGCCTTGTCCTCGTGGCGCTCAATGTCGATTTTCAGCCCGTGCATGGTTTCAATTCCGGCTTCAGTCACGATTGACGCCAATGTCCGAACCGGTATCGAACCGTCCTCCGTCTCCACCAGATGGACAATTGCAATATCATCGTCTTCCACCAGCAGTTCCCCGCGTCCGTCGCGGTCACTGACGGCGCAGGCGAACATCTGGATGTTGTCAAGGTTCGACGCTGCGGCGTTCCACATCAGCGTGTGCGCCATCAAGGGGTTTGCATCAATTGCAATCACCGTGCCGCCGCCCTCCGCCGCCCTCGCCAGCGGCAAACAGTAAAGGCCGATGTTGGAGCCGATATCGATAAAATTGGCACCATTAGGGGCACCATCGAGCAGAAAATCAATGTCGGCGGCATTGTATCTGGGGTGTAGCAGGAGCCCATATTCTATCAGATTGTTCTGGCCAAGCAGCCTGAACGAACAGCCCCGGAAGTTGACGTCAATCGGACGACCTTCGTCGCCCATGACCATCCGTGTCATGAAGTCCCGGAACACACCGCGATGCAAAAACGTCTTGCGCGTCAGGGCAATCAGCATGGATTGCGCTGCAGTTGGCTTGAATGCACCGAATTCCGGCTGAGCCGCTTGAGTGTCCGGCACCACTTCGCTTCGCCGTATGGCTCTGGCATTTCCGCTCATGCGTATTTCGCCTTGTCCTGTTGCTGGTTCGATGCTTGCAAACCGAAGGTGCCTCTGAGGAAAATGATAAAGCCCGCCAGTTCCATCGGTCAGTCCCAGGCTTCAATCAACTCGTCATAAGTGCGAACCGGTTCAAATCCGGCCTTTTGGTAAAGTACCAGCGCGCGCGGGCTGTCGAGGGTGTTGGTCTGGATGGATACGGTCGCTGGTTGCTTGTCCCATGCAGCAGCGATGGCTTCGGACAGCAGAAACTTGGAAAGACCCCTGCCCTGATAGTGCGGAATGAGGCCGAAATACTGGATGTCGGCGATGTGCGGCGCTTGGCTTGTGTCGATCTCGAAAAATCCCGCCGGCCCGCCGTCGGCATACATCACCCACACTTCAGCGTTGCCAGTACCGAGCATCACCGTCAGCTGTTCGTCACTCATACCGCGGCGAACGAACCAATGGTGCGGTTTGCCAACCTGCTCATACAGATAGCGGTAGAACGACGGCGCGATGCCGGATGCTTTGACGAGCGATATCTTGTGTCCGATCGGCAAAGGCACGCGGTGCGCGGGACGGACGTTCATCTCAAGGTCAGTGATATGCGCTTTCAAAAACCGGCGTTGGCCTGATTTTGAAGGCAGTGGCTCAATCGCGCCCAACACCACCGGCGTGTCGCCCGGCATGCCCCACTCCGCCCACGACCCGTCATAAAGCGCGTGCTCCTTGTGGCCGATGCTCTCCAATGCCAGCGAGATCACGGCAGCGGTAACGCCGGAGCCGCAGGTGGTGACAACGTCCCCCGTCAAGTCCAGTCGCTGTTGTCTGAATATGTCTTCGATCTCTGACGGCGACTTCAGCCTTCCATTGTCCACCAGTAGATTGAACGGCACGGACGCTGCGCCCGGCATGTGCCCGCCGCGCAGACCCGCGCGGGGCTCGGGTGCGGTACCCGCAAATCGCGCGGCAGAACGGGCATCGGCAATCGCCGCGCTGCCATTGTTGACGAGTTCCAACATTTGTTGTTTTGCAACAATTCGAGCGAAATCCAAGCAGGTTTCGAACGTCTTTCGCTCAAGGTTCGAGGGCGAATCCGTGACAGGAAACCCCGCATCTTTCCATGCAGGCAAGCCACCATCCAAGATGAAAACTTTCTGCGCGCCGAAGGTGCGGAATGTCCACCAGACCCGCGCTGCCGAGAAAAGACCAAGCCCGTCATAGACAACAATGGTGTCCTGATCAGAAATCCCCATGTCGCCAGCGACTTCGGCAAAAAGTTCGATAGACGGCAGCATGTGCGGCAAGCCGGAAGATGCGTCGGCTACAGCGTCAATATCGAAGAAAACCGCGCCCGGAATATGCGCGGCAGCGTATTCCGCTTTGGCATCGCGCCTCATGTCCGGCAGGTACCAGGACGCATCGACGATGGCGATCCCGGGCAAGTCCAACTGTCCGGCAAGCCATTCTGGCGACACGACAAACGGGCTTTTGGCTGACATGTTACTTCCGATCAGGATGGATCGGGAGACGCCCCGAACCGGATACGAAAACGGGCGTTTTCGCATCCCTTTGTCTCGGTTTTTGCAATGGGAATCAACCCGGTTTCAAGTGTGGATACAACATGCGCTGCGTGACAGGGCCGGCAATTCCCCGAGGTGGCGAAGAAGACATTTTGGTCGAGCTACATGCCACATCGCTCATGGGCGATAACAACAGTCGCAGCGCACGTCGGAAGGCAAGCTTGGTAGGAAAAAACCAATCGGGCCTAATTTGGTTGATCCAAATTCGGCTTACAAAGAAATCCGTCATTGCCAACTACTGACTTCGCGGCAACTGGGACAATTATTGTGTCTCCATTTTGCAATTGACTGATTGTAGCGCAGTCCTTGAATTTCAAAAATTCCGTCAGCAATTCGTCGGAACCCCCTGCCTTACTAACCCACTTTATCTCAGGCACGCCCTTGACCGATTCATTTGCGGCAATAAACAATCCACTGGCCATCATCTGCTGCGCCTCAGCTTTGTTGACAACCATCTTCGCCCAAAGCGCTACGACTTGATCTGCTTTGGAAATGGCCTCAAGGCTTGACGCCTGTGGATCAAGCAACAACTGAAACGTACCGAAATCTTTAGGTTCCCAATTGGGCAAGGCACCAGCGATTTTGATGCCGGTCTCCAGTTCAGCCTTTTTAATTTCTTTTCTTGTCTCAGAAAATTCATTTTTAAGTTGAAGTTCAAGGTTCTTGAACTTTAAATCGAGCGTCGATGTCAAATCTTCGCGCAAGTCATCAATTCGAAGATTTGTGGTTGTGATCGATGATTCCATGCCTCGAAGCGACATGTCGACCACGAAATAAACGGTTGCAGCCGAAACCACCGCTGTCACTGCTGCAGACCCCAATAGTTTGCCGAGGAAAATGGCGATCGTATCGTGCACGGTTTTTGCTCCTAAATTGAATATAGTCCAAGAGCATCAATTTACCAATAGTATAAACTTCAAAATTGAAACGGCACTTCGAATACGCTCTGGTTTTCCAGCCACTTGGGCGTCGGCAAACCCCTCCCGCGCAAGAATTCCGGGTTGAAGAGTTTGGATTGGTAGCGTGTGCCCAGATCGCACAGAATGGTCACGATGGTATGCCCGGGTCCGAGCTCGCGTGCCAGCCGGATCGCACCGGCGATGTTGATGCCGGAGGAACCACCGAG
>JANPEK010000254.1:0-10714 GCA_031422915.1 Phyllobacteriaceae bacterium
CGCAAAGCTATCGTTCGTTGATTCCACTGCGAACGTCCACATTCTCACTTCGAAATTTGCAGCATAGCTTTTGTCGACACACACCTACCTTACATAATTCCCCACGCCCGAAACCGCCCCCTGCCCGTCATCTCGCGCAGAGCCAGTTCGCCAACCAGATTGAGCGCGCCCTGTTTCGAAACCTTCAACGCCTCTTGTATCATCCCGGACGACACCAGCGGGCGCGACAACACCAGTTCGATAAGATCAGGCAGGCGTGAATTAGTGCGCCGCGTGCCGAGCCGACGCTCCATCTGGCCCTTCGCCAGCATCAGCCGGTCATGCTCCTTGAGACCCGAATTCGCCGCTTCGTGCACTGCATCAAGCAGCGCAATCAACCGGTCAGCGCGGCTGCGCGAGCGCCGGCGCTCACGCGGGATCTGCTTGGCGCCCAAACTTAAAGAGGCGAGGTGATGTCCTGCAAGCCCTTCTTGTCGCAGCAGCGCGCCAACCAGCAGGGCCCCAAGCCAACCGGCGTGCTGCAGCACCTCGATCTCTGACCAGGCTTCAAGAAGGATCACGCCACGCAGCACTGCGGGAAGCGCGCGAGTGTTGCCAATCACATCCTGCCATTCGGCAAGACGCGCATCCTCATCCCATTCGACGTCGTAGACAATGGATGGCCGGTCCACACGCGCAAGCCTGTCTGGTGTCGGCGCGCTCAGGCCCCCGTCCAGCACTTTGGCGCTGTGTTCCAGCACCCGGTCCATCGCCGCAAGCGCGTTCGACAAGTGATCCTGCGAGGCTGCGGCGTCCGGCCCTGATCCGGCATCGGCCCCCTGCCCGTTCGCCCTTCCCGCAGCTGCTTGAGGCAACGCCGGTTGTCCCGCACCGTCGCGGCGCGTGAGCTGCCGCAACCCTTCAGCACTCAACGCCCAATCCGGCCTCTGCGCAAAAATCTGTCGCCGCGCCCTGAGCACGGCATGTGCGCGGGTCAACTCGTGTGTCGGCGTGCGGATGTCCATGTGCGCATCGTGCAGTACAAGGTCTTCGATGTGGACCAGCTCGCCCTCAAGCCACAGGGCAGCCGCCGCATCGGCAAAGTGCTGCCGCTCAATCCACCCGTCGCGTATCGGCGAGCGCGCCAGCCGCTCATCCAGCCGCACCAATGACGCCGTGGCCGCTGCAACCGGCGACATCAGGGCGTTCAAATCCAAGGGCTCGATTTCATAAACCATTGATTAAGCTTAATCAAACTTCACATAATAAAGCAATATGGCAGTTTGATTGACCTATGCGCTACCATGCCTCGAAGCCTCTTTCACCAATGATAATTAAACAGTATCAGTAGTGTTGGATTTGGCGGGAACAGCGAGTACCATCCAGGCGAATCAGGCGTGGCCATGGTCATGGAAGCGCATCGACATACCTGCGCTCTGGCAGTGCCGCTCACCAGTCATCAAGCAAACGGGCATCTCGCAATGAACAATCCGGACAGAACCGCAGACCTTTATGCCCGCGCCGACGACCTCGACGCGCTCGACGCCATCCTGCCGTTCAACCGCCGCGAAAAGCTTGCTGAACTTCTGACAGACGACGATGTCGCAACGCTCAAATATCTGGCCAAACAGGGGCTTGGCGCCAACACGATGCGGGCGCTTGCCTCCGATCTTGCCTATCTGGAGGCATGGGCGCGCGCCGCCACGCAGCATCCGTTGCCATGGCCTGCGCCCGAGGCAATGCTGATCAAATTCGTTGCGCATCACCTGTGGGACTTGCACCAGCAGGAGATCGACCCCGCGCACGGCATGCCGCAGGATGTTGCAGCATCGCTCGGCGACAGCGGCCAGCTGCGCACGATAGGTCCGCACGCGCCAGCCACCGTGCGCCGCCGCCTGTCGTCCTGGTCTACATTGACGCAATGGCGTGGTCTGGACGGTGCCTTCAATGCGCCCGGCCTGCGCGCGGCAATCAAACTTGCGGTGCGCGCCGCCAGCCGCCCGCGCGGCCGCAAGAGCCGCAAGGCCGTCACCGCCGATATTTTGAATGCTCTGCTGAAAGTCACCAACAGCGACAGTCTGGTCGATGTGCGCGACCGCGCGCTGCTGCTGCTCGCCTTTGCCTCCGGCGGTCGGCGGCGTAGCGAGGTTGCGGCGTTGCGCGTTGAAGATCTGATCGACGAAGAGCCCGTCCCCGCCGATCCGTCAGACCCCGCGTCCCCGCGCCTGCCCTGCCTCACCCTGCGCCTCGGCCGCACAAAAACCGCCGCCGCAGACGAAGACGAACGCGTCATTCTCATCGGCAGACCGGTCGTCGCGCTCAAATCCTGGCTCGCCCGCGCCACTATTACCACCGGCCCCCTCTTTCGCGGCATAGACCGCTGGGGCCACATCGACCGCAAGGGCCTTGAGCCGCAATCGGTCAACCTCATCCTCAAAACCCGCATCAAAGCCGCAGGCCTCGACCCCGCCGCCTACTCAGCCCACGGCCTGCGCTCCGGCTACCTGACAGAAGCCGCCAACCGCGGGATATCCCTGCCAGAAGCCATGCAGCAATCGAGGCATAAATCGACCGCGCAGGCGGCGAGCTATTACAATGATGCGGAGAGGAAGCTGGGCAAGGCGGCGAGGCTGATGAGCTGAGGGCTGTGGTGATTTATCCAATAGAGCAGCAGTTTCGGATCAATAGGAAAAGATGCGGCTGGAACGAAAAGCATCGAGCACCCCAAATACGCAGCACGAATTCTTATGAAAGAAATACGATGGCCCAGGAGCATATTTCCACCCTTGATAGCAGTGTCAAGAAAGGCCAAGGTTGTCTGGCATCCAAAATCAGATCACCAAGGAAGTTAAACCACACACATGCCAGTCCGCCCATATTTCAAACTCGGAATAGAAGAGTTGGAGCGTCTTTTTGACCAGAACCGCGAAGACCACGAAATCCTCACAGAACTTTCGAGCGAACTGACAAACCGAGACACGGCACGTCCAAAGAAACTCCAAGCGCGCGTTATTCAAGCACTTGGCGTCCTTCAAAAGCCTGTTCAAAGTCCAAGGCCCTCAAAACCAACAGCGGCGACGCCTACTACCAAGGCCACTCAGCCTGATGCTGTTGACAGAGCTCCCTTAAACCCTCCAGAGCGGACTTCACCTCAGCCTACACGGACCCTCGAAACGAAACCAGAACCCGCACCTCTCCCGCCGAGAACGCCCATGAACCTTTCCGGCATGGGTGAGCCGGAGCGGGTAATGCTGGCGTGGACAGCTTTAGAGGTTCTGTCACCGCAGACGTTCCTAAAACCCGAAAATCTACCTCGCGGCAAAATTCTGTCTGGTGGTAAAATTGAACATATCAGCCGTTTCGAAAATGCGCCTTTGGCTTGGGAAAACGGGCCGGTCAAATCCATAAAGGACTACAGACTTTATTTTGATGTCGTACTCGGCAGCATCGCGATGGAACCGGCAGTTGGCGCCTTGCTTACAGTTTTTACAGACCGGCGTGAGGAGCGTCCTGCGGCAAGGGGCGATGCGATCATTGCCACTGTCACCGTGGACAACAAGGGCTGTCTTATCGAAGAGGACGCGATTACGCTGTCAAGCTTCGGCTGGGCACTTCCGATTGCCTTGACTGGAGATCTGAAATCCTTGGGCGATTGGCAAAGAGTTGAGATGTCCTTGCTGGAGGATTTTGACCGCCAAATTCGAAAGAAAGACGACAAAGGCAATCCGTTTCCCCTGTCGCGCGGTGATATTGACTCCGCTTATCAATGGCTCGTTGCCCGCCTTGCACTGCCGGCCCATTTGGTCCGTCCGCCTAGTTTCGCCATCAAAGCCTATCAATGGTTCAAAATAGCAGAACCACCTGAACCGCTGTTGCTCAACTCCTTCTTCCTTGCCGATTTAGACAAGGCTCGCCAAGCATTTCAAAGCAAAACCGCCACGCTCAACCTCCAGCGCTATGTGGGCCAGATTGTCCCGAGCAAGCGGGAAAACCTGCTCGTTGACAAAAACGTAATGAAGCGCGCGCTCGATCCGCGAAAGATGCCTCTTGGACGTTGGCCGTCCAAGAGTCGTCACTCACTCGTCGCGCTTCAGCAGGCGGCGGTCAATCTTGCAGCGCAGGAGCTGAAAGAGGAAGGCATTCTCGCCGTCAACGGGCCACCCGGCACAGGCAAGACAACGTTTCTGCGCGACATTGTTGCCCATGTCGTCACTGAGCGGGCCCGCGTCATGGCAACTTATGATGAACCTGAGGACGCTTTTTCAAAAACGGGCTTGGTTTCAGGCAAAGGCGGCGCGTTCCTTCATTTTTACAAGATTGACGAACGTCTTCGCGGCTTTGAACTCGTCGTTGCTTCGTCTAACAATAAAGCCGTAGAGAATGTCAGCGCCGAACTTCCAGTGCTTGGAGCGGTCGCACACGACGCCCTCACTGGCGGCTACTTCAAAACCGTTTCTGACAACCTTCATAAGCGCGAAACGTGGGGTGTTATCTCCGCTGTCCTTGGCAATGCCATAAACCGCGCTGATTTCAGACGGGAGTTTTGGTGGTCGGATGATCATGGCTTCTTCCGCTACCTGCAACACGCGGCTGGCACACCAGCGCTGATCACAGTCGAAGATGGCAACAACAAGAAAACGCAGAGACTTCCATTAGTCGTCCAAAACGAGAAGCCGCCGGAAGACAAGGACGCCGCACTGAGGCGCTGGAAGGCTGCAAAGCGAAAATTTGCCGAGGCGGAAAAGGCCGCAAAACAGATTCTGGCCGTTGCAGCGCGAGCGGCGAACCTTCCACAAATGATGGAAAAGCTGACTGCTGATCTTTATCTTCAGCGCGATGCCGCCCAAGGCGCAAAGCAAGAACTCGTTACATTGGCATCAAAACTCTTCAATGCGTCCGCCACTCTTGACAGTTCCAGCGAAACAAACCGGCGCGCAACGCACGCAGCATTTGAAATCCGGAAAGCCCGACCGGGTTTCTTTTCAAGATTGTTCAACACCGCTGACAGCCAAAGCTGGAGGTACGACAGCGCGATTGCCAACAAAGAATTGGCGGCAAGTGAGGCAGTCCTAACCGCATGCAGGGTTGAGTGCAGGCAGATTAAAGAGAAGCAGCAGCAAACTGAATCCGTGTTTCGTCAACTCTCAAATGCAATTATTGAAGCGGAAACCGTACTCCCGAGGCTCAATTCAGAATACGCCGACTTGCGCACCCAGTTGGGTGGCCAGTTCATTGATGACGCCTACTTTGAAATGGATCGGCAGAGCAAACAGCTTTCGATTCCTTGGCTTGACAGCGCGTCATCACGCGCCCGCGACAATTTGTTTGAAGCGTCCATGGAGCTGCACCGCGCCTTCATTGATGCGTCCGCCCAAAAGCTGCGTAACAATCTCAGTCTTCTGATGGAAAGCTTTGGAGTCCGGTCGTTCGGCACGCCGGAGAAAGATGCGATGATCCCAAACCTGTGGTCGTGTCTTTTCTTGGTGGTCCCCGTTGTTTCCACCACGTTTGCATCGGTGGGGCGCATGTTCGGCCGCATTGGACCAGATGCATTCGGCTGGCTGCTGATCGATGAAGCAGGGCAAGCACTGCCGCAAGCAGCCGTTGGCGCACTCACGAGATTCAAACGCGCGGTTGTTGTCGGTGATCCCATGCAGATCGAACCCGTCGTCATGCTTCCAGAACAGTTGACACAATCCATTTGCCGGGAATTTTCCATCAGCGAGAGCAAGTTCAACGCGCCAGCTGCGTCTACCCAGACACTTTGCGACGCAGCCACTGCCTACATAGCAACGTTTGAGTCAAAGGCCGGATCGCGTGAGGTTGGCGTTCCACTTCTGGTTCACCGGCGGTGTGCAGACCCGATGTTCTCGGTTTCCAACGCTGTCGCCTATGACGGTCTCATGGTGCAAGCGAAGGCGCCGAAACGGTCGCCCATTGCAGATATTCTTGGTCCATCAACCTGGTATGACATTGAAGGGGGCAATCAAGACAAATGGAGTCCGGAAGAAGGCGATTTTGTTCTCACGCTGCTCAAAAAGCTGAAGGACGAGGGATGCAATCCTGACCTTTACATCGTCACGCCCTTTGTTGTTGTTCAGGACAGCATGCGTGAACTGGTCCGCAAAAGCGGAATCTTGACCGGTTGGGTCGAGCGGCCCGACCGCTGGCCGTTTGACCGGATTGGAACCGTCCACACCGTTCAGGGTCGCGAGGCTGAGGCCGTTATCTTCGTCCTCGGCGCGCCGTCTCCGCGTCAAACGGGCGCGCGCAATTGGGCGGGTGGAAGACCAAATCTGCTGAATGTCGCCGTGTCCCGCGCGCAGGAAGTCATCTACATCGTCGGCAACCGTAAACTTTGGGAAAATGCAGGGCTGTTCTCACAGTTGAGCAGCGCATTCGAGCCTACGCCTGACTGATCTCCCCCCTCACCGCCGCAATCGCATCCCTCAGCGGCATCGCCTCGACCCCTCCCCGCATCGGAAACGCGTCCTGCCCCCGGTGCACCAATATCCGCCGTTCTGCGTTCAAATCATCAGCAGCGTTGTGGAAGCCTCGCTCCATTGTCGGGGCACTGGAGAGTTTGATTTCTATGGCCCAGACCTTGTCAGGCGCAAATTCCAGCACCAGATCGGCCTCGGCCCCTGCCCCCGTGCGGTAAAAGTGTGGCCGTGCGGCCTCGCCTGCTGCGCCGATCAGCTGTTCGGCGACCAGCCCCTCCCAGCTTTTGCCCGCCACCGGATGGCCGCGCACCGCGTCGGTGCCCTCAAGATCGAGCAGCGCGTGCAACAGGCCTGTATCGCGGATGTAAATGCGCGGTGATTTGACGAGGCGCTTGCCGCGGTTGACCGACCAAGGTTCGAGCCGGCGCACCAGCAGCAGCTTTTCGAGGATCGACAGATAGCGCGCCACCGTATGGCCGCTGACGCCGAGCGAGCGACTGAAGCGCTCAGCATTGAACAGTTCGCCCTGATCCGCCGCCAGCATCCGCCAGAACAGATGCATCTGTTCGGATGAAACCTGAAAACCGAATTGAGGCAGGTCGCGCTCAAGATAGGTGCGGATGAAATCGCGCCGCCATTGCAGGCTGGAGCGGTCGGAGCGCGCCAGAAAACTGTCAGGAAACCCGCCGCGCGCCCACAGCCTGTCCGTCTGCGCCTCAATGGCGTCTGGAGCCTCGCCAACCACTTCCGTCACATTCAGCGGACCGAGTTCGACAAAGCTGATCCGCCCGGCAAGGCTTTCAGAGGATTGCCGCAGCAGCTCCATCGACGCGGAACCCAGGATCAAAAACCGCCCGCCGCGCGCGTCAAGTTGCCGGCGCCGGTCAATTTCGCCGCGCAGCACGGCAAAAAGCTCCGGCATGCGCTGGATTTCGTCCAACACCACCAGCCTGTCGCCATTTTGCCGGAACCAGGCCTCCGGATCATCCAGCCGCCGCCGGTCCGCCGGGCTTTCAAGGTCGAGATAGCGCGCGCCCTCGCTCTCCGATGCAATCAGCCGCGCCAGCGTCGTCTTGCCCACCTGCCGCGGCCCGATCAACGCCACACTGGAAAATTCCGCTAGCCGCGCCTTCACTTCGCTGTATGTTTCACGTCGTATCATCCCTGCAATATTGCAGTGTGAGTTCAAATTTGCAAGGTTAAAATGATGCGCCGCATACACGCCCCAGCGCCTCCAGCATCGGTCGCACGGAAAACCCGCGCTCTTCAGCTTTCTGCGTCAGCGCCCGCAAATAGCCGCCCGCCGAGCGGATTTTGTCAGCCCGCTCCAGCATCGCCGCAATCACGATCGCCGCGCGCTCAGTCCCCAGAGCAGCCTGCGCCTGCCGCCACGCGTCTGGAGATACCCCCAGCATCGAGCGCACGAGATTGGCCGCAATGATCAAATCCCGCCACGACCCAATGCCGTCCCTCGCATAATCAGCAATCTGCGGGCACACCGCCAAAACGCCTGACAGCGCCGGCAGCCGCTCTGGCACTCCTGCCACTTCACCCGCGCCTCCTTTCACTTCCGGAGCCCTTTCCCTGTCCGTTTCAGGCTCTTCTTGGTGGCCCTTGTCTGCCACCGGTCGTTTCAGGCTTCTTTCGAAGCCGGATTCAATGGTGGATTCGGATTTTGAATTCTGTAACTGGCGCTCAAAATGAAGGTCATTGGCGCTCATCTTTTGATTATCAAGATCATCTTCGCTCAATCCGTCGAGCCACGCCAATTCAATTTCCGCCCGCAAGGCAAGCAACGCGTCGCGCCGTTCAGCAAGGTCGCGCATGGCAGCTGTTCGCCTCAGACGTCGTCCCAAAGGCAACAGACGCATGCCAAAGCCTTGCCAGTCCTCTGCCCTTTGCGCCTCCAGCGCCGCATCGAGTATCTTGACAATGTCGCGGATGTGGACCGAGATTTCATCGCGCAGACGCCGACAAAGCGCCTCTTCCGCCCTCACCTCGTCTTCCAGCGCAAAAATTTCCACCGCCCGCAGCGCCAGCGGTCCGAGATCAAAGCCGAATGCCGCCTCGATCTGCCCCGTATCGCCCCGCCTGGCGTAACGCTTGCCGTTCGGGCTGTCTCGCCGCGCCACAAGCCCGACGCTCACCAGCGCGGCGATATGGCGGCGCAGCGTCGCATCGGCCATGCCTGCCGTGCGCCGTGACAGCTCCGCATTGGAGGGAAACACGATCTGCCCGGCGGCAAGATCAATGGTCCGTCCGGGAAGCACCGACAACAGCGCGGTCAAAACCGCAATTGTCCGGTCGGAAAGCCCGAGCCGGTGCCGTGCCGCTCCGAGCGCGTTGACCAGTTTCCACTTGTCCGCACCGCTTGTGTCATTGCGTGCATCGCCCGCCTTCATTGCCTCGCGGCGTTCGGCAAGCCGGTGATTGAGTGAAAACAAGGCAGCATTCATTGGCGCGCCGCCAAACGGCGTCGTTGCAAAAGTTCCGGTCATGAGGTCCTCGCCTGCCTTCAGGCAACAAAGCTCCGTCAGCCGAATGTGCACTCGACTCTTGACAGGATTCGCGGAAAGTGATTCTCATGGATTGCTACATCGAATGAGGGCTTCCGGAATGGTGACGTTTCGGGGGCCTTTTTTCTGCCTTCAGACTGTCCTTTCAGGGTTGAATGTTTCTACGCAACACGCCGTCTAGCAAACGCCACGCGCCGGACCGGCAAACCTCTATGAAGCCTCGCTGCGGTATTGCCCCGCCAGCGCCTTCAAATTGTCTTCAAGCCACTTGGCAAACCCGGCGTCCAGCACATCAAACCGTGCGCCCTCGCCCGCCCTCGTAACAGCGATGCTCAACCCTTCAGCCTTCACAAGCCGCGCCACAGGCTTTGTTTTCACCTTGCGCGACAGCCGGTTGAACAGCATCTGAAAGCGCCGGTCCGAATCTGCACCAATAAACGTTTCGCTGCCGGTTTCATCTTCGGCCTTGATCTTGGCCGCATTCTTGGCCAGCAGTTCTCCCAGCGCCATCCAGCGCGGCCGGCCAGCCTTGGGTGCAGGACCAATGGCGCGGGCGATATGCACCGGAATGGCCTCGGCCACCTGAATAAACCGCGACATCTCGGTCTTGTCGACGCCCAGCGCCTCCATCGCCGCCGCGCGGTCAACGCCCGCGTCGACCATGCCCTTGGCAAACAGCGCCTTTTCGATGAACGACAGATCGCGTCGCTCGGAGTTTTCTTTGCCCTGTGCCAGAAGCAGCGCCGCATCAGTAAGCGGCCGGACAATCGCCTTGATGGCAATGCCCAGTTCGAACGCAGCTTTGATGCGGCGGTGTCCGTAGGCGGACTGGTAGCGCCCCTTCACATCCGGATGGGCGCGCACCAGCACCGGCACCTGCTGCCCGCCCGCCCTGATGCTCGCCACCAGCCCGGCAAACGCCTCGTCATTAAGCGAGCCGTCGCTCAACCGGTCGGCATACGGCGACGGGTCGATCAGCTCCGGCGCAATTTCGATGATGTGCTCGCCCTCGCCCAGCACCTCTCTCAGCGCCCGCGCCTCATCAATCTCGCGCTGCAACCCGCTCAGCGAAAGCCCCATCGCCTTGACAGCGCCGGAAGCCGCCCGTACCGGCGCAGCCTCAACCGAGGGCGTGGCAGACAGCGGTTCAAACATGCTCTTCAATTGATCTTTGCGACTTACCATCATGCGTTCTCCCTTGGCGCACAGGGTAATGCAGCTGAAATTGGGGTGGATAGATTATTTGCAGAGCCACCTTTTACTTCTCCCCGCCACTTGCGGGGGTCCGCAGGACGGGCGAGACCCGTGGCTCGCCCCGGCAGTGGCGCGAAGCGTCGGATGAGGGGCATCGCCGAGGGTGAAAATTGACCACCTTTGTATCGCCAACTAACAGTTTTTTGCCAAGGAATGACAATGCGCTATGCAATCGTAATCGAAAATGCCGGGTCAAACTATTCCGCCTATGCGCCCGACCTGCCCGGATGCATAGCCACTGGCGACACCATTGAGAATGTCAAAAGCGAGATGAAGCAAGCCATCCGGTTCCATTTGGACGGATTGCAAGAGGACGGTCTGCCGGTACCTCAGCCATCAAGCAGCGTCGAATACATCGCCGCCTGATCACCAATTCGCACTCCACCCATTCCAAAATCTCATCCTTTCCCCTGCTTCCATTGGTTGCTTCCTCTGCTAAACCTCGCCCTCATTCGCGCAGAGGACGCGTCACATCATGGCAACTGGCACATCGGCTCTCTGGCGCGCCGAACTGAAAGCAAC
>JANPEK010000255.1:0-9231 GCA_031422915.1 Phyllobacteriaceae bacterium
TCGGCGGCGTAGCAGACAAGGCTCATAGGGTCTCCGTCACCTTGCGCAGATGCGCGGGCCTATCAGGGTCAAGGCCCCGGTGGCGGGACAGCATTTCCACGAAACCATAGAACGATGCAATCTGCACCAGCGCATCGGTCAACCCATGGCCCGTTGCGGCAAAGGGTAGCGCCGTAGCCTTGGTCGGCAGAGCCGAAGTGACGAAAACGCGCGCGCCCTGTTCAACCAGCCGGTCACAAACGGGAATCACATGCGCCTCGCCCTTGTCGCGCGCCGCCAGCGCCAGCACCGGAAATCCCTTGCCGACAATGGAAACCGGCCCATGCAGCACCTCTGCGGCTGAAAACGCCTCAGCATGAAGTCCGCTGGTTTCCTTGAATTTAAGCGCCGCCTCGCAAGCAATCGGCCAGGACGGACCGCGCCCCAATATGTAAAGCGAAGTCTGCCCCTCAAGCGCATCGCGCAGCGGTGACCAGTCGCAGTCCACCGCCCGATGCAGCGCTTCAGGCAGCGAGGTCACGGCGCTTTTCAAGGAGCTATTTCCGGTCCATTCGGCAAGAATGAGCAACCCGGATATGGCCGAATTGACGAATGATTTTGTGGCAGCAACCGAAAGTTCCGGCCCCGCCAGCATATCAAGCGACAGCGACGACTCACTGACAAGCGGAGATGAAATAACATTGGTCAGCGCAACCGTCAGACTGTCTCCGCGCCGTGCGTTGGCAACCATGGCCAATATGTCCGGGCTCTTGCCCGATTGCGAAATCGCAAAGGTCGCTGAACGCGCCATCCGCATCTGTTTGCCATAGACAGACGCGATGGACGGTCCAAGCGAAGCAACTGGAAGTCCAGCCTCAAGTTCAATGGCATATTTCAGAAACGCCGCCGCATGGTCCGATGACCCGCGCGCAATCGTTGTGACAAAGGCCGGATCAGTTTCGCGCAATCGCGTGCCAATTTCTGCCACGGCCGATGCCGAGCCTTCGATCAACCGCGATGCGGCGTCCGGGATTTCGTCGATCTCCCGCCGCATCTGCGATTTAGCCATTGCGCTGTGGTCGCTCATTCAGTGTTCCTGCAATCTGAGTTCGGCGACGAAATCATAGGCGTCGCCGCGATAAAGCGAACGGGTGAACTCTACGACCCTGCCCGAAGGCAGGTAGGAAATCCGTTCAATTTTCAGGCATGCGCTGCCTGGCTCAATGTCAAGCAGCCTTGCATCCGCCTCGTCCAGACTGATGGCGGAGATGCGCTGGATGGCCCGCACCGGGCGGCACCCCTGTGCCTCCAGAGCCGCATAAAGCGAAATTTCAACTTGGCCGGGATCGGGCAGGGCGGCAACAGACATCGACGCACGCTCAATGGCAAGCGGCGTGTCGTCAGCCATGCGCAAGCGATTGACCCGCGACACGCGTTCGCCTGCCGAAAGACCGAGAACAACAGTTTCTTCCGGCGACGGCGCAAAGACACCGCGCTCAAGCCACAGCGAGCGCACGGCCTTGCCGCGCCGCGCCATATCCTCGGTAAACGACGTCAGTTGCGACAGCGATTGCTCAACCCGGTCAACCTTCGGCGTCACAAATGTGCCGGACCCATGCCGTTGCACCAACAGCCCGGTGCGGACCAGATCCTGCACCGCTTTACGCACGGTCACTCGGGAAATGTCAGCCATCACGGCGATGTCGCGTTCAGAAGGCAGCGCCTCGCCCGGCTTGATCACACCGCGCTTGATGGCGTTTTCAATGCGGCGTGCGACTCGCAGATAAATCGGCCCGCCCGCGCTTGCGGGAACAGTGTCCGGCGCGAATACGGATGCGAGCGTTTCAGGCATCTGAAACCACCAATGCCCCTAGCCGGCGCGCGCAACCGCATGACGGGAAAAGCCGTTCAACATGAGCCATCTGAGCCTCCAAAGTCATAATACCAATAAAATACCAAATACCAAGCGCTAATTTCTGTTAACGCCGGACAAATTTTATCACATTGATTTTATTGCACAAATCCGCTTTTTGAAAACAAATGTTAACAAAGTCGTAAATAACCTCTTGCCAAGTGGTATTTTTTTGGCATTATCCACCAATGGAGGCAGGCAGTATGGCGACCAGCACGGAAGGCCTGGATTTGAGGGCGAAGGGGATCGACGAACGCGATCCTTTGGAAGCGCTCGGCCTGTTGCTAGACGGGCAGGTGAGCGCCGCCCAATCCGTGCGCGCATCGTTGGCTGCCATCGCAAATCTTGCGGACGCGGCTGCCGCAACACTCCGCAATGGCGGGCGGCTTTTTTACGCCGCAGCTGGCAGTTCAGGTCTGATGGCCTTGGCTGACGCTTTGGAAATTCCAGGCACGTTCGGCATTTCGCCGGATCGTGTCATCATCCTGTTCGCGGGCGGCGTTGCCGCACTTGCTGACATGGTTGGCGGTGTCGAAGACGACAAGGCGCAGGCGCGATTCGACGTGATTTCAAACAACATCACTGACGGCGACCTGCTCATCGCCCTGTCCGCAAGCGGCACGACGCCCTACGCGCTGGCCGCCGTTGATGCCGCCAGAACTGCCGGCGCCAAAACTGCCGGCATCGCCAACAATGCCGATGCGCTGTTGCTGCAAATGACTGATATTCCGGTCCTGCTGCCCACGCCGCCGGAAATCCTTGCCGGGTCAACGCGCATGGGTGCAGGCACTGCGCAAAAGATCGCCTTGAACATGATGTCCACATTGATGGCCATGAAACTCGGCCATGTGCACGATGGCTTGATGGTCAATCTGCGTGCCGACAATGCGAAACTCAAACGCCGCTCACAAGAAATTGTTGCCGCCATTTCCGGCTGCACAATGGAAGAGGCGACAGACTATCTTGATCTGGCAGGAGGCGCAGTCAAAAGCGCCATATTGCTGGCCCGCGGCGCCAGAGACAGGCTGCAGGCCGAAACACTTCTGGAAAGAACCGGGCACATGTTGCGCCCGGCGCTTTCGGAAATCGCCCGTGTCCAGTGAAGGCACGCAAGAATCATAAACCACAGTGGAGAGCACGACCATGACTTCAAGATTTGCCAAATCCCTCATGATGGCCACCGCCATCTGCGGCATTGCCGCTCCGGCCTTTGCCGAGGACGTGACGCTGACCATCGAAAGCTGGCGCAATGACGATCTTGCCATTTGGCAGGACAAGCTGATCCCCGCCTTTGAAGCCAAGAATCCCGGCATCAAGGTCAAGTTCACCCCGTCCGCGCCAACCGAATACAACGCCGCTTTGAACTCCAAGCTCGAAGCCGGTTCCGCAGGCGATCTCATCACCTGCCGCCCGTTCGACGCCTCGCTGGCGCTTTACGACAAGGGCTATCTCGCTTCGCTCAAAGACCTTGAAGGCATGAAGAACTTCTCCGACGTCGCCAAATCCGCCTGGATCACCGACGATGGCGCCAACCCGTTCTGTGTGCCGATGGCCTCTGTCATCCACGGCTTCATCTACAACAAGGACGCGTTCGACAAGCTCGGCATCGCCGTTCCGGCAACTGAAGCCGAGTTCTTCGCCGCGCTCGACAAGATCAAGGCGGACGGCACCTACATCCCGATGGCGATGGGCACCAACGACCAGTGGGAAGCCGCGACCATGGGCTACAACAACATCGGCCCGAACTACTGGAAAGGCGAGGACGGTCGCAATGCTCTCATCAAGGGCGAGCAGAAGCTAACCGATCCGCAGTGGGTCGCGCCTTATGCAACGCTTGCCAAGTGGAAGGATTATCTCGGCGACGGCTTTGAAGCCCAGACCTATCCGGACAGCCAGAATCTGTTCACGCTTGGACGGGCAGCAGTCTATCCGGCCGGCTCTTGGGAAATCTCCGGCTTCAACACGCAGGCCAAGTTCAAGATGGGCGCGTTCAACCCGCCGGTCGCGAACGCGGGCGATGAATGCTACATCTCTGATCACACCGACATCGCCGTCGGCATGAACGCCAAGACGCCCAATCCGGATCAAGCCAAAGCCTTCCTCAACTGGGTCGGCTCAGCCGAATTCGCCACGCTCTACGCCAACGCGCTGCCGGGCTTCTTCCCGCTGTCAAACGAGGCCGTAAAGCTTGACGATCCGATCGCCCAGGAAATGGTCTCGTGGCGCTCCAAGTGCAAATCGTCGATCCGCTCGACCTACCAGATCCTGTCGCGCGGCACGCCGAACCTTGAAAACGAAACGTGGAACGCCTCCGCGAACGTCATCAAGGGCACGGAAACCCCCGAAGCCGCCGGCAAGCGCCTGCAGGATGGTTTGGCAAGCTGGTACAAGCCGGCAATGGCAAAGTAACTGCCAACCGCCGACCCTCGGCGCTGTCCCTCATCCGCCCGTTGGGCACCTTCTCCCCGCAAGCGGCGGGGAGAAGAGGATAATCACAAAGATGGGCACAAAAGCCGGCTATTCACTTCTCCCCGCAACTTGCGGGGAGAAGGTGGCGCGCAGCGCCGGATGAGGGGCAGCTCCATGCCTCCGAAAATGATCAACATCGGACAAAACACCCATGCCAGCAGCATCTCCATCCAAATCCCCCATCCGCTGGCACATCCCGGTGTTCCTCGCACCTGCCGTTGCTGTCTACACCATCATCATGATCCTGCCGCTGTTCGGCACTCTGCAAATGTCCTTCTTCAACAACGGCGCTTTCTCCGGCATCGACAATTTCCGTACCCTGTTCGGTGATGAGCGCTGGTCCGCATCCTTCTGGAATGCGCTCGGCAACAATTGCTGGTTCTTCGTCGTCCACATGCTGGTGCAAAACCCGATCGGCATCCTCCTCGCCGCAATCCTGTCCAATCCCAAACTCCGCTTCAGTTCAGCCTACCGCACCTCGATCTTCATTCCCACGCTCCTGTCCTTCGTCATCGTCGGCTTCATCTGGAAGCTGATCCTGTCGCCAATCTGGGGCGTCGCGCCCAACATGCTGGATGCAATCGGCCTCAAAAGCCTGTTCGCCCCATGGCTCGGCAAGGAAGCCTATGCGCTGACCACCGTCGCGCTGGTCTCGGTCTGGCAGTTCGTCGGCATCCCGATGATGCTGATTTACGCCGCGCTGCTGTCCATCCCCGACGAGGTGCTGGAGGCAGCCGAATGCGACGGCATCACCGGCGCTACTCAGTTCTGGAAAATCAAACTGCCGCTCATCCTGCCGACCATCGGCATCATTTCGGTGCTCACATTCGTCGGCAATTTCAACGCCTTCGACCTTGTCTACACCATGCAGGGCGCGCTCGCCGGGCCGAACTACGCGACGGATATTCTCGGCACATTCCTCTACCGCACCTTCTTCGGCTTCCAGCTGCAAGTGGGCGATCCGAACATGGGCTCGACGATTGCGTCCGTGATGTTCCTGATCATCCTGACAGGCGTGTGCGTCTATCTCTTCCTCATCCAAACGCGGCTACGCCGCTACCAGTTTTAGGGGTGGCCATGTTTCAGCATTGTTCGCCGGAAGCACTGATCGAGACTCCCTCCGCCTTGTGGGGAGGGTTGGGGTGGGGGTCGCCGCCGCAGGCGGCCACTAAAAACCTGACGGTCCCGGTCACAAACTCAACTCAGAAAATCAGCAGCAAAGCAAGCGGTCGTTTTCCCTTGGCTCGCTGCGCTCGCGAGCCCCACCCCAACCCTCCCCACAAGGGGGAGGGAGGAGCACAACCATGAGCATCGCGACATCCTCCACAGGCCGTTCCATCACCGCCCACGCGATCCTTGCCGGCTACACCATCCTCTGCCTGTTCCCGGTGATCCTCGTCGTCATCAACTCCTTCAAATCCCGCGCCGCCATCTTCTCCGCGCCGCTCGCCTTGCCAACGCCGGAAACCTTTTCCATCGAAGGCTATGTCACGGTCTGGAATCAGGGCGACTTCATCCAGTATTTCCAGAACAGCCTCACCGTCACCATTGCCTCCCTGTTCTTCATCCTGCTGTTCGGAGCCATGGCGGCATTCGCCCTTTCGGAATACCGCTTCAAAGGCAACAAATGGATGGGGCTGTATCTGGCGCTCGGCATCATGATCCCGATCCGCCTCGGCACGGTCGCGATCCTGCAGCTGATGGTCGCCTCCGGCCTCGTCAACACGCTGACCGCGCTCATCCTCGTCTACACCGCGCAGGGCTTGCCGCTCGCCGTCTTCATCCTTTCAGAATTCATGGCGCAAGTGTCGGCAGACCTGAAGAATGCCGGCCGTATCGACGGCCTCTCCGAATACGCCATTTTCTTTAAACTCGTCCTGCCGCTGGTCCGCCCGGCCATGGCGACGGTCGCCGTCTTCTCGATGATCCCGATCTGGAACGATCTCTGGTTCCCGCTGATCCTTGCGCCTGCCGAGGAAGTCAAAACCGTCACCCTCGGCGCGCAGGTGTTCATCGGCCAGTTCGTGACCAACTGGAACGCCGTGCTCTCGGCCTTGTCGCTCGCCATCCTGCCGGTGCTCGTCCTCTACGCCATCTTCTCGCGCCAGCTCATCCGCGGCATCACCGCAGGAGCCGTCAAATGAGCGCCGCCCAAGCACCAGTTAGAGTTCTCGTCGCCGGTCTCGGCAACATGGGTCGCAGCCATGCGCTGGCGTATCACAACAATCCCGACTTCGAGATCGCGGCGCTGGTCAACCGCTCCAAACCGCGCATGGACAGTGCGCTCGATGCCTATCCGCTCCTGCCCGAGTTCAAGGCGGCACTTGCCGAGACCAAACCCGACCTCTGCTCGATCAACACCTATTCCGACAGCCACGCCGACTTCGCCATCACCGCCATGGAAGCAGGTTGCCACGTCTTCCTCGAAAAGCCGATGGCAACCACGGTCGCCGATGCGCTCAAGGTAGTCGCCTGCGCCAAGGCCAACAACCGCAAGCTCGTCATCGGCTACATCCTGCGCCACCACCCGTCGTGGATTCGCTTGATCGCCGAAGCGCGCGCGCTTGGCGGTCCTTATGTCTTCCGCATGAACCTCAATCAACAGTCCTCCGGCGAAAAGTGGGAGACGCACAAACAATTGATGCAGACCACATCGCCGCTCGTCGATTGCGGCGTCCACTATGTCGATGTCATGTGCCAGATCACCGATGCCAAGCCGACCCAAGTACGTGGCATGGGCCTTCGCCTCTCAAACGAGATCGCCCCGGACATGTACAACTACGGCCACCTGCAAGTCCTCTTCGAGGATGGCTCCATCGGCTGGTACGAGGCCGGCTGGGGCCCGATGATGAGCGAGACCGCCTTCTTCGTCAAAGACATCATCTCGCCGAATGGCTGCGTCTCGATCGTCATGACCGAGGGTGCCAAGTCCGACGATCACGACACGCATACCAAGACCAACTCGATCCGCATCCACCGCGCGGCGACCAAACCGGGTGGCGGCTTTGCCAAGCCCGACGATCTCTTGTCGATGACCGACGAGCCCGGCCACGACGAGCTCTGCGCCCGCGAGCAGTCCTATATGCTCAAAGCCATCCGCGAGGATATTGATCTGACGCGCCACATGGAAGACGCCGTCCAGAGCTTGCGCATTTGCATCGCCGCCGACGAAAGCATCCGTTCCGGCAAACCAGTCGATCTGTGAAAGGACGAGACAATTGGGTTCCCTGTCACTCCAGAACATCACCAAAAGCTTTGGCAAAACCGAGGTGCTCAAGGGCATCGACCTTGAAGTCAAACACGGCGAGTTCGTCATTTTCGTCGGCCCGTCCGGCTGCGGAAAATCGACGCTCTTGCGCATCATCGCCGGTCTTGAAGACAAGTCCGAAGGCAAGGTGCTGATCGACGGCGAAGACGTGTCCCTCGCGCCCCCTGCCAAGCGCGGCATCGCCATGGTCTTCCAGACCTACGCGCTTTATCCGCACCTCACCGTCAAGGACAATATGGCCCTCGGCATCAAGCAGGCGGGCGCACCCGCAGCGGAAGTTGAAGCCCGCGTCGCCAAGGCGTCCGGCATGCTCTCGCTCGACCAATATCTCGCCCGCCGCCCGGCCGAACTCTCCGGCGGCCAGCGCCAGCGCGTCGCCATCGGTCGCGCCCTGGTGCGCGAGCCAAAACTGTTCCTTTTTGACGAACCGCTGTCCAACCTCGACGCCGCCTTGCGCGTCAACACCCGCCTCGAAATCGCCCGCCTGCACCGCGAGCTCGGCGCCACGATGATTTACGTTACCCACGATCAGGTCGAAGCGATGACCCTCGCCGATCGTATCGTCGTTCTCAACGGCGGAACCATCGAACAGGTCGGCTCGCCGATGGAACTCTACAACAAGCCGGCAAACAAATTCGTCGCCGGCTTCATCGGCTCGCCACAGATGAACTTCATCGACGCCGCCAAGATCGGCATCTCAGGAGCAGCCACTCTGGGCGTCCGTCCGGAGCATCTGATCCTCGACCGCAAAAAAGGCGACTGGAAAGGCAAGGTCGTCCACGTCGAACATCTCGGCGCAGACTCCAACATCTATTTGGATTTTGAGGGAGCAGGCCTGGTCACCGTCCGCGAAAATGGTGAGTCGGCGTATGAAGCCGGCGAGACCGTCCATGTTACCGCTGATCCCAAGAAGCGAACCTACTTCGACGCATCAGGCAAAACCATTGCAGCGCCACGGTGAACAAGACAGGTCCATGAAAATTTCAAATTTGCCGGGCGATCAACTCGTGAGCAGAGGCATCTCAGAATTGCGGTGACTGTGCAGCCAATTGCCATCCACAACACCCGCCGATAATCCAGCAACGTCGCAGCAATTAGGAATTACGGTGACTGTGCAGCCAATTGCCATCCACAACACCCGCCAATAATCCAGCAACGTCACAGCAATTGGGAATTGCGGTGACTGTGCAGCCAATTGCCATCCACAACACCCGCCGATAATCCAACAACGTCACAGCAATTGGCTGCACTGTCTCCGCAATTCGGATCACCCAGCGAACGCCAAAAAAATCTATCCCCCTCCCAAAAACCCAACCCTATAATGCCCCCGCGTCAATCCCGGCGCGCACGAGGCAGGCTCAATGGACTGGAACAGGGCAATCGAACGCAACAGCGACGCACTCCGCAAGATCGTCGCGGTGATGTTTGCGATGCTGCACGGTGTCGATCGCGGCAGCAGTCCCCTCTCCGTCGGCTTCGCCGACACCTCTCCCCAAAGGGGCGAGGTTAAACCAACCACGGCGGCTTTAACCTCGCCCCGCTTGCGGGGGTCCGAAGGACGGGCGAGACCCGTGGCTCGCCCCGGCACGGTGTCGGCGAAGCC
>JANPEK010000256.1:0-27272 GCA_031422915.1 Phyllobacteriaceae bacterium
CTCATCAGCGCCGACATCGACGGCTGCGCAAAGCCCCACAGTGCCATCACCGGAACCCCGATCAGGAACAGCCCGCCCGTCGGCGCATAGCCATACATGGCAAAGCCGATTGCGCCTGCGGCTAACCCTAAAAGCATCGCCGCGCGTTCGCCGATCTTCGCCACCACCGGCCGGACCAGCCCACCCTGCACCACCATCGCGCACACACCGACGAATGCCAAAACCAGCCCGACATCCCGCTCCTGCCAGTCGTAGCGAAAACCCATGTAAAGCACGGCAACGGCGGGCAGAACCTGATGCGCCAGCTGCAGCAAAAGGCCAATGATGCCGAGCCGCAGCAGTTGCGGGTCGCGCGCCAGCATGGACATTGACCCGACCGGATTGGCCTTGGCAAACCGGAATGGCGAGCGGTTTTCCGGTGCCAGCGATTCCGGCAGGATGAAATAGCCGTACGCAAAATTGGCAAGGCTCATCGCCGCCGCCGCCAGAAACGGCAGCCTGAGGTCATAGTGGCCAAGCAGCCCGCCAAGCGCCGGACCAAGCACAAACCCGATGCCAAACGCCGCTCCCAGCATCCCGAATGCACCGGCGCGCTTTTCCGGCGCGGTGATATCGGCGATATAGGCTTGTGCCGTCGAGATGGTGGCCGATGCAATGCCAGACACAATACGCCCGGCAAACAACACCCAAAGGTTCGGCGCAAACGCCATGATCAGATAATCAACACCAAGCGCGAAATTCGACATCAGCACCACAGGCCGCCGCCCGAAACGATCCGACAACGCGCCCATCACCGGCGAGAAGATAAACTGCATCACCGCCCAAACCGAAATAAACCAGCCGAACAACTCCGCCGTCCGCACCAAATCGCCGCCCAGCAGCGTCTGCACGAGCTTCGGCAACACAGGAATGATGATGCCGACAGACAAGATGTCGAGGAGCACAGTGATGAAAATGAAGATGAAGGCGGGAGAGCGCTTTGTGGCAGTCGGCGAGGCTTCTGGATAGGGCGTCATGTCAGTCCTTGCTAAACGGGCAATGCCACCCGCCGATACCGCTACCTAGAAGCCGACGCGACCTCTGGCAAGACTTGAACACTTGACGCGAAGTCGCTCCTGACAAACCGGCTTCGACACGATAGGAAGCGGCTCCAACCGGAACATCCCATGACTCGCGCCAAAGCCAATCTCGTTCTTCTCATCACCGCCGCCATCTGGGGCATGGGCTTTATCGCCCAGTCCGACGCGATGGAGCACATCGGGCCGTTCTTCTTCATCGGCTTGCGCTTTGCCGTCGCCACTGTCGTGATGCTGCCATTGGCAATGCATGAAGCAAAGGGTGCTGCCAAGCCGCTCAACACCTATGAGTGGAAGGCCTTCGCCGGCATCGGCTTCGTTCTGTTCCTCGGCATGCTGTCGCAGCAGGCGGGACTGCTGACCACATCGGTCACCAATTCAGGCTTCCTCACTGGCCTCTACCTCATCATCGTGCCGTTTCTGGGCGTCATTCTTTACCGCGAATGGCCGCATTGGGTGGTCTGGCCCGCCGCCTTCAGCGCGCTGTTTGGCATCTTCCTCTTGTCCGGCGGTGCGCTCGACGAGTTGAAGACCGGCGATTGGTACACGATCCTGTGCGCCCTGTTCTGGGCATTGCAAATTCTGTTCATCACCCGCTACGCCGCAAGTTCCGGCAGACCGGTGGCGCAGGCAGTCACCCAGTTCGCAGTCGCCGCAGTCCTGGGCATGCTCCTTGCCGTCACGTTTGAAAAACTTGACTGGTATGCCGCCCTTTTGGCCTCCAACGAAATCCTCTTCGCCGGCGTGTTCGCAGGGGGCATCGCCTTCACCATGCAGTCCATCGGCCAGCGCTACACGACCGCAGCGCAGGCGGCGATCTTCCTGTCGTCCGAAGCGCTGTTCGCTGCATTTTTCGACGCGCTGTTCAACAGCACGCGTCTGGGCCTGATGGCGATGGCCGGATGCGCGCTGATTTTCGGCGCAATGCTGGCTGTGGAGCTTGTGCCGATGTGGCTGAAGCGGGAGCGTGCCACAGTCAAAGGAACGTCATAGGGTTTTCCGCGGTTAGTGGCGAGCGACGCGTCATATGCAGCGATGCAGCGGCATCGGTGGCCAGCCGCAGATTTGGGGCTGCGGTCAACCTGCTCCTGCGAGAGGATCTGCCATTGAAGCACGCCAACATCATCGCCGGAATGCTCTCCATTCTGCCATTTACCGGTCTGCACGCGGCAGACATTCCGGTGCCAATCCCTCGCCCGCAATCAACCACGCAGTCGAAGGCAGTGCCGCCAGTGTTGCCCACGGCTTGCCAATCCAAGCTCACCGCCATCCACGCCGTCTTCAAGCCGCTGCCGCCAGTCAGCGATCCGAAAGGCTGCTCAATCATCGATACCGTCGAACTTTCAGCCATTCCCGGCGGTGCCACACTGACGCCTCCGGCTTTGCTGGAGTGTGAAACCGCGCTTACGCTCGTTACCTTCCTGCGCGACACCGCGCAGCGAACAGCAGTCACCACGCTCGGCAGCACGTTGAAAACCTTCGTTCAGGACTCTGCCTACATCTGCCGCAGCCGCAACGGCACGTCAAAACTCTCCGAACACGCCTTCGGTCGCGCCATCGACATCGGCGCGTTCGTGACCGCAACGGGTGAAACCATTGTCGTGAAGGCTTCCGGTGGCAAAGACAAAAAGCACGATGCCTTTCTGGCCGCCATCCGCACCGCCGCCTGCGGCCCGTTTACCACAGTGCTCGGCCCCGGCAGCGACACCGATCACGCGCTGCATTTCCATTTCGACGTTGCACCCCGAAAGGGCAAGCCGTTTTGCCAATAGCGCCCTGAAATCACCACAGGTCTTACCCCGCGCGCTGACGAACGATTCATCTTTGAGCGTTATTCTTCATACTCTCTCAAGGATTGCCCGATGCGTTATGTCCTGCGTACCCTTTTCCTGATTGCGTTCCTGACCTCGTGCACCAGCGAGTCCGTCATGCGTCCCGATGTTGATATTGGCATGCAAACGTCAGCCCTCGTGCCGCCCGCGCCGATGGCGCAAACATTGCGCGCGCCCCTTGATGAGCCGCTGTCCACGCCGGTTGAGCCGGACTATGCGCCGGGCACGCCGCTGACGATTGACGAAGCTGAACCTGCCGACCAACTGATCTCGCGCCCGGTCCCGGCCGGCTTCTCGCGCCTCGTCAATCCGTTCGGCTTCGGCAAAGGCAACCCGTCCGGCATGCCCGCCGGGGAAGTTGCCTGTCGAAAGGAGTTGAAGCGCCTTGGCGTCAAATGGCGCGATCTCGCCCCCATCAACGATGGCGGCGTCTGCAACATTCCATATCCGGTCGAAATCTCCGGCCTTCCCGGCCGCGCCACGCTGAAACCCGCAGCGACGCTCAATTGCGAAATGGCGCTCACGTTCTCGCGCTGGGTCAAACACGAGCTCCAGCCCGCCGCCAGGGTGCGATACTGGTCCAGCGTCGATACAATCACCCAGGCCTCGGCCTATTCCTGCCGCCGCATGGTTGGCAATGGCAGCGGCAAGATGTCCGAGCACGCAAAAGGCAACGCCATCGACATCGCCAAGATCGAGCTCAACAATGGCAAGGACATTCTGGTGCGCAAAAAAGGCTTCTTCGCCTTCCGCGAACGCGGCCTCCTCAACACAGTCCGCGCCGACGGCTGCACCTATTTCTCAACCGTCCTCGGCCCCGGCTACAACAAGGCCCACGCCGACCATTTCCACTTCGACATCATGGAAAGGCGCTCGGGATATAAGGCGTGCAAGTAGTCAGGCGGCGTCGACAACATCACTGGTGCGGACCGTTTCCACCTTCAACCTGACTCCAAGTGCCGCCAGCACTTTCTTGACGGTTTCATAGCGAAGCTTTGAGCCCGACCGCAGCGACTTGTACAGACTCTCACGCCCAAGCCCGCTGGCAGCAGCCATGCTCGCCATCCCACTCCTCAAGTCTATCGCGTATCAAATTTCGAAAGGAACTCACACGGAACCGTCTTTCCGGGGCCGCGCAGCGGAACCCGGAATCCAGAGCGCCGAGCGTGCGTGAGTGCCGCTACGGCTAGGCTCACTTAACGTCTAATATATTGATTTCATTGATAATATAAACTCTGGGCGCTCTGGATTCCGGGTTCCGCTTTGCGGCCCCGGAAAGACGGTCATGCGAGAGGTTTAAAGAAAAAGCCAATATACAATTGCCTTCCCGCGCGCCTTGGCAACGTCGTTCAGCGCAGCGATGTATAGCTCTGGATCACCGCTTTCGAGCGCGGCGAACAGATACTCAGCAATAATCTCTTCATTGTCGAGAAAATCCGCCGCTTCAAATTTGGAAAATCCATCCATCGTCGTACTGTGCGTACCCTTACCGCCACGTCGAGGGCGATTTGGAAACTTGGTTGCAGAACCCGCAATACACCCATCAGACGGCATTCGTCATCAAATTTGCACTGATTTCCACCCTCGGCGCTGCCCCTCATCCGTCCGCTTCGCGGCCACCTTCTCCCCGCAAGTGGCGGGGCGAAGGGAAGTGCCGCCCTCTGCGATTATCCCCTTCTCCCCGCCGCTTGCGGGGAGAAGGTGGCCGCGAAGCGGACGGAAGAGGGGCAGCGCCGAGGGTCGGGCCTGACCACCACCATCAATCACGCTGCCACTGAATTTGTAATCCACCATAATCTGCCGTTCCCCATCACTCCGCCCTTACCGGCGTCGGCTTGCCTTCCGCATCCAACGCCACCATCACAAATCGTGCACTGGTCACTTTCTCTTCAATCTGCGTCAGATACCGCTGCGCAACAGCGTCCACCTTCAGCACCATCGATGTCCGCCCGACCTTTTCGATGAAAGTATAAACACTCAGCGTATCGCCTATCTTCACCGGCTTTTCAAAAAACATCTCGTTGACCGCCGCCGTCACCACGCGCCCGCCAGCCCGCTCCGCCGCGCGGATGCCGGATGCCAGATCCATCTGCGCCATCACCCAGCCGCCGAAGAAGTCGCCCGCTGCATTGGCGTCGCCCGGCATCGCCAGCGTGCGCAAGGTGAGGTCGCCCTGTGGAGTTTTCTCGCTCATCGCCGGTATCCTTTAAAAGAAGGGGTGTGGTTTGGGTATGCCCGACGCGGGTTTTCGTCAACGGCGAGTGCGCGCTTTCTCCCGTAACCCCGCCCAAATGTCGATATCTACACCACCGTGCCGTCGCATTCGTGACAGGTCGCGGCGCATGCGCTTGAACACACAAACACGTGGCCACTAGGGTTGGACAACAAACCGGGGGCGCAACACCTATCACCAAAATGCAGACCTTTGACTTCATCATCGTCGGTTCCGGCTCGGCAGGTTCCGTGCTCGCCGAACGCCTGTCCGCATCCGGCAAACACACAGTGCTGGTGCTCGAGGCCGGCGGCACGGACATGCGCTTTTTCGTCCAGATGCCGCTCGGCTACGGCAAGATGTTTTTCGACAAAAGTGTCAACTGGATGTACAAGGCCGAACCCGATCCCGGCCTTGCCGGCAACGCCGATCACTGGCCGCGCGGCAAGGTGATGGGCGGCTCATCCTCGATCAACGCCATGGTCTGGATACGCGGCACAAAAGAGGACTACGACGAGTGGGAAGCGCTCGGCAACACGGGCTGGGGCTGGGCAGAAATGCTGCCGGTCTTCAAGCGACTGGAAGATTATGAAGGCGGCGCGAACGAATGGCGCGGCGCAGGCGGCCCGGTCCGCATCTCGCGCATCGACAGCAACATCCACCCGCTGACCAGAACCTATATCGAAGCGGCCGCACAGGCCGGACTGCCCTTCAACGATGATTTCAACGGCGCATCCCAGGAAGGCGCGGGCCTCTACCAGATCAACACCAAGGGCGGCCGCCGCATGTCTTCTTCGCGCGCCTTCCTGCGCCCGGCGATGAAGCGCAGCAACGTGACGCTGATAACACGGGCGCATGTCACCCGCATCCTGTTCGAGGGCAAGCGCGCCGTCGGCGTTGAATACATGAAGGGCGGCGTCACAAAGTCCGCCCGCGCGGGCCGCGAAGTGATCCTGTCCGGCGGTGCAGTCAACTCGCCGCAACTGCTGCAACTCTCCGGCATCGGCGATCCTGCCTTGCTCAACAGCCTCGACATTCCAATTGTCCACGCCAACACAAATGTCGGCCAGCACCTGCAGGATCATCAGGGCATCAACTATTCCTACAAGGCCAAGATCCCGACGCTGAACCAGACTCTGCGCCCCTTGTGGGGCAAGCTGATGATCGGCATGCGATACATCCTGTTCCGCTCCGGCCCGCTGGCGATCTCGATGAACCAGGGCGGCGGCTTTTTCCGCACCTCGGACAAATACCAGCACCCGAACATGCAGATCTATTTTCAGGTCTTCTCCACCGTCATTCCCAAGCCCGGCGAACGCCCCATCCTCACACCCGATCCATGGCCGGGCTTCTCCATCGGCCTGTCCAACTGCCGCACCTCAAGCCGCGGCCACATCACCATCAAGTCGCGCAATCCCTTCGACCACCCAAGCATTGTCGCCAATGCCTTTTCGACCGAAGACGACGTGTCCGAGATGCTCGACGCCGTGAAATTCCTGCGCAAAATCGCCGCCCAGCCCGCCATCGCCAGCGTCATCGAAGAAGAGCTGCTGCCCGGTCCGAAAGTGCAAACCGACGAAGAGCTGATCGCCGATTTTAGGCTGCGCTCCGGCACCGTCTATCATCCGGTTTCCACCTGCCGCATGGGGCCAAGCGAACGCGATTCCGTCGTTGACCCGCGCCTGAAAGTCCACGGCATCGAGGGCCTGCGCGTCATCGACGCCTCCGTCTTCCCCACCCTCATAACCGGCAACACCAACGCCCCCGCCATCGCCGTCGGCTGGAAGGGCGCAGCACTCATATTGGAGGATCACCCGTGAAAATCACCGATGTAAAGACCTGGGTCGTCGCCAACCCGCCACCGCAAACCGGCGGCCGCTATTTCATCTTCGTCAAACTGACCACCAACAACAATGTCGTCGGTTATGGCGAGGCCTACAACGCCGCGTTCGATCCGCATGTCACCTGCAAAATGATCGAGGATGTCGCCCAGCGCTACCTGATCGGCAACGACCCGCACGACATCGAAACTTTCTTCCGAAGGGCCTATGGCTCCGGCTTCACCCAGCGCCCGGACACGTCGATGATCGGCTGCGTGTCGGCGCTCGAAATGGCCTGCTGGGACATCATCGGCAAAGAGGCCAACAAGCCCGTCTACATGCTGCTCGGCGGGCGCGTGCATGAGACGCTACGCTCCTACACTTATCTCTACCCGATGACCGGCTCGGTCTATCCCGACGAGGCCGAGGACAAGGACGACAACGTTTACAACAATCCGGACAAGGCCGCCGCCTGCGCCATGGAGTACGTGCGCCAAGGCTTCACCGCTGTCAAACTCGACCCTGCCGGTCCTTACACCGCCTTCGACGGCCACCAGCCGCGCCTCATCGACATCGACTTGTCCGCGCGCATGGTCAAAGCCATCCGCGACGCGGTCGGCACGAAATGCGATATCCTCTTCGGCACCCACGGCCAGTTCACGGCCTCCGGTGCCAAGCGCATGGCCCGCGCCATCGAGCCCTATGATCCGCTGTGGTTTGAAGAGCCGGTGCCGCCGGACATGCCGGAAGTCATGGCCGAAGTCGCCCGCTTCACGTCAATCCCCGTCGCCACCGGCGAGCGGCTCTGCACCAAATGGGAATTCGCCCGCGTTATTGAGCACCGCGCCGCCTCAATCCTGCAGCCGGATCTTGGCCGTTCAGGCGGCATCCTCGAAACCAAGAAAATCGCCGCCATGGCCGAGGCCTACCACATTCAAATCGCCCCGCACTGCTACTGCGGCCCCATCGTCGCCGCCGCCAACATCCAGCTTGCCGTCACCCTGCCCAACTTCCTCATCATCGAAGCCATCAAAACCTTCGACGGCTTCCACGGCGAACTCCTGCACAAGAAAATCGAATGGCAGGACGGCCACATCATCCCGTCCAAGGAACCTGGCCTCGGCGTCGAGCTCAACGAAGCCGTCTGCGACGCCAATCCCTGGACAGGCAACATCCTGCATCTGCAAATGATGCAGACGCCGCTGGTTTGACGAGGCTGCGCCTTACTCCGCCGCCGGTTTCAAATTCAGCGGACGCTCGATCAGATCGCCATGCGCATATTGGTGCAGCACAGAGGCAACCAATGTCTGGTAAGGCATGCCCTTGCGCGCCGCGATGGCTTTTATCCGGCTGATGTCGCCGGATTGGATGCGCAGCGTAAGTGGCTTGCGCTCCGACGCATCGCGCGCAATCGCCTGCCATTTCGCAGCCGTTTCCTGTTGCACATCCACACTCGGCATGACAACTCGTCCATCATCAATAGCCGCTTCGTAGCTCTCGATAAGCTCGCGCTCCTCGTCGTCCAGAAACTGGTCAGTTCGCTTTGCTATGCCCATCTTTCTTTACTCCCGCATACTGCTTGTTTGCTTTTCTGCTATGAAAGACCGTCTTCAGAAAAATTGTTTCATTGTCTGTTACATAAGGCACGATGCAAGCGTAGCCGTTGAGAATGACCGTGAAAATCCGCTGATGCGGATATCGCTCCCGGTCGGGATGAGGTTCATCCTTTATTAGGAACCCGTTCTGGATCGCCTCATAAATCTGTTCAAATGAAACACCCCGCTCCATTAAAAGTTGTTCGCTCTTCTCCGGGTTCCATCGAAATTTCATTGGCAATCAATATACTATGCAGTCGAGTTGTCAATATTTCTGTTGATTGTGTCCAACTTACCAACCAGTCCAGTCCGCCCCAAACACGCGTCGACCCTGCATAAAGTGTGTCCCAGGCCCAGAAACCCGCCCCGCCAAACATACCAAAGCCGCGAGCCTGCCAAAACAGGATCGCGGCCAGCATTTGGCAAAGAGCGCGGTTTTATGCGCCCTTGATCATCGTGGCAATCGCGAGAACAGCGTAGCCGATCGCGACAATCCATACAGATGCCACCGGGATAACGCTGAGAACGCCGAGGGCGGAAAGCACGCCAATGATGACGATTGCGAGCGAGATAAGAAACACGACCATTGTGGGGGCGCTGAGGTTCATATTTGTCTCCATGACTTGATTTGGATTTTCATATTAGCAAAGTATATTGAAGCCTGTGCTGAAAAACGCATCCTGCAAGTCCAACATTCACTCCGCCGCCAATCTCACCGGCCCCTCATTGGGCGCGCGCATGTCAAACGCCACCCGGGCGTCAACAATCCGTTGACGGTTTGTAATTGCCCACTGCGCAATCACGCCCAGCGGCTCCGACAATGAGTGCCCAAGCTCCCGCAGCTCGTAGTCCACGCGCGGCGGAATGGTCGGGTAAACCGTGCGCGTGACAAACCCGTCCCGCTCCAGCGTTTTCAGCGTAAGTGTCAGCATCCGCTGCGAAATTCCCTCCACATCGCGCTTCAATTCAGAGAATCTGCGCGGCCCGTCGTTCAGCGCGCGCACCACCAGCACAGTCCACTTGTCGCCAATCTGCGACAAAACCTCATGCACCGCCATACAGTTGCCGGTTATGTTTTTGGTGCCATGCATCATGAGAGTGTCTCCTTGCGGGAAATTTCCTGATCACTAAAGTATGCTTGGTTACGAACAGTAACAAGTATCAATTTCGTAACCTGAGCACAATTCTAAACCAAATACCGCTCGCCTTGCCTGCGCCACCCGCCCCGATAGCCAAGAAAGGTCAAAAGGGCCGCGCCTTTAACCTCGCCCATCGCGGGGGGGGGGGCCGAAGGCGGCCGAGACCCGTGGCTCGGCCCGGTCAGTCCGACAGGACAGAGGGGGGCGCCTCGCACAAAGGCCTCGGGATGAGTCAAAAAGACACAGAATGCAAAATAAAGCTTGATTCTGCATAAAATTTATGTTCATGTTTCGTTCACTAATGGAAACAAACAAACCTTGGACTGGCCGCTCGCAATAACCCGCAACACCGAGGCACTCCGCAAGATCGTCGCGGTGATGTTTGCGATGTTGCATGGTGTCGATCGCGGCAGCAGTCCCCTCTCCGTCGGCTTCGCCGACACCTCTCCCCGCAAGCGGGGCGAGGTTAAACCAACCTGCGCGGCTATAACCTCGCCCCTTTGGGGAGAGGTGTCGGCGAAGCCGACGGAGAGGGGGCTGCTGCCAGATCCGACGGAGAGGGGACTGCCGCCGCGATCGACACCATGCAACATCGCAAACATCACCGCGACGATTTTGCGGAGTGCTTCGGTGTTGCGGGTGATTGCGAGCGGCCAGTCCAAAGTTTGTTTGTCTCCGTTAGCGAACGAAACATGAACATAAATTTTATGCAGAATCAAGCCTTGTTTTGCATTCTGTGTCTTTTTAACTCATCCCGAGGCCTTGGCGCGAGGCGCCCCCCTCTGTCCTGTCGGACATCTCCCCCTCAAGTGGGGAGATCGGCGCTTCGCCTTACGTTGACAATTGTTTGGCTTTTTGCAATGCAAGATGTTGAAAAATATCAATAAAAAAAACCGTTCCGATGTCTCCCCTTGCAGGGGAGACATCCGCGCGGCAGTCAGAGGGGGCGCGCCTCCAAAGTTTAGATTCGAGTCACTTGTCTTTCCCCTGCAAATTCACCCCCAGCCTCCCGGCCAAATCCTGGATAAACTGCGCGGCGACGCGGCCTGAGCGGCTGCCTCTGGTGGTGGACCATTCGAGGGCCTGGTGGTGGAGATCAGTCTTGTCGATGGCGATGCCGTAGTGGCTTGCGTAGGCGCTGACCATTTCGAGATAGTCGTCCTGACTGCATTTGTGGAAGCCGAGCCAGAGGCCAAAGCGGTCTGACAGGGAGACTTTTTCTTCGACCGCTTCGTGCGGATTGATGGCGGTTGAACGTTCGTTTTCCATCATGTCGCGTGGCAGGAGGTGGCGGCGGTTTGAGGTGGCGTAGAAGACGACATTGTCCGGCCGCCCCTCAACGCCGCCTTCAAGCGCCGCCTTCAGCGATTTGTAGGAGGTGTCGTCATGATCGAAGGACAGATCATCGCAAAAAAGGATGAAACGGCAATTCGCGTCACGCACAAGCGCCATCAGTTTTGGCAGGGAATCGATGTCCTCGCGATGAATTTCAATGAGCTTCAACGGTGCATCGGCTTCGCTCTGGTGTTTGGAAATCGCGTGGTGAACTGACTTGACCAGTGATGATTTGCCCATGCCGCGCGCGCCCCAGAGGAGCGTGTTGTTGGATGGCAGACCACCGGCAAAGCGTTTGGTGTTGTCGAACAGAATATCGCGGACGTGATCGACGCCGCGAATCAGCGACAGGTCGATGCGGTTGACGCGGGTGACCGGTGTCAGCGCGGCGCGCTCTGCGTCAAAGACGAAACAGTCTGCTGCGTCAAAATCCGGCGTGACCGGTTTTGCCGGTCCCAATCGCTCGATTGCTGCGATCAGCTGGTCTATTTTCGCCACAAGGTCCGTATCTGCCATGATGTCTGCGCCTGTCTGGTTGTTTCACCGTCTATCATATGGCAAAGGGGCGGCGAAAGAGCGATTGCCGCGTTGCAATGACGTTGCAATGAGTTGGGCAATCACTATATTCCGCACACTTTACCGGGCCGGGCAAACGGCCTCTTTATTTATGGAGACCTTCCCATGTTTGTAACCGAGGCGCTCGCCCAGACGTCTGCCCCTGTCGCCGGTGGCGCGGACATCATCATGAGCATCCTGCCGTTCATCCTGATTTTCATCATCATGTATTTCCTCATCATCCGGCCGCAGCGCACGCAAATGAAAAAACGCGATGACTCGCTGGCGGCAATGCGCCGTGGCGACACCGTGGTTTTGGGTGGCGGCATCGTCGGCAAGGTGACCAAGGTGACCGACGGCGAGCCGCAGGTCGAGGTCGAAATCGCCAACGGCATCAAGGTTCAGGCGATCCGCTCGCTGATTGCCGAAGTGCGCGCCAAGGGCGAGCCGGTGGCGGCAAACCAGAAATAATCTGCTGAAGATTGAACTCAGCGCATCGATAAAACAGGCGTTACGGCGCCGGATCCGGAAAGTGGTCTTTCATGCTTCATTTCACCCGCTGGAAAACCGTGCTGATCTGGATTGCTGTGCTGATCAGCATCCTGTTTGCGCTGCCGAACCTGTTTGCCAAGACAACGCTTGATGCGCTGCCGTCCTGGTTGCCGAAACGGCAGATGCCACTCGGGCTGGATTTGCAGGGCGGGTCGCATATTTTGCTTCAGGTCGAGCGGGCGGATTTGGTCAAGGACCGGGTGGAATCGGTGCGCGATGATGTGCGCCGGTTGTTGCGCGAGGCGAAGATCGAATATTCCGGCCTGTCGGCTTCGGGTCAGGACATCAAGGTTACCGTCACTGATACGGCCAAACTGGATGCGGCACGGGGCAAGCTTGGCGAACTGACCGCGCCGGTCAATTCAAACCTGTTTTCGGGCGGCAGCGTTTCGGAAGTGGCACTGACTGAAACAACGCCGGGCCAGTTTGTTCTCAAGCTGACTGAAGAGGGGATCAAATATCGTACCTCAAGCGCTGCGACACAGTCACTTGAAGTGATCGGGCGACGCGTCAACGAACTGGGAACGACCGAGCCATACATCCAGCGGCAGGGCGATGACCGCGTGCTGGTGCAGGTGCCGGGACTTGATAACCCGCAGAAACTGAAAGACATTCTCGGCCAGACCGCCAAGCTGACGTTCCAGATGGTCGATACGACGATGTCGATCGAGGACGCGATGAACGGGCGGCCGCCGGCGGGTTCCGAAGTGCTTTACAGCCAGGATGATCCGCCTGTCCCCTATCTGATCGAAAATCGCGTCGTTGTTTCCGGTGACAGTCTGGTTGATGCGCAGGCAACCTTTGAACAGCAGACAAGCGAGCCTGTCGTTTCCTTCCGGTTTGACACCAAGGGCTCGCAACGATTTGCACAGGCGACGCAGCAGAATGTGGGCAAGCCGTTTGCCATTGTGCTCGACAAGGAAGTGATTTCGGCACCGGTGATACGCGAGCCGATTATTGGCGGCTCCGGCCAGATTTCCGGCAGTTTCACGGTTGAGAGCGCCAATGAGCTGGCGCTGCTGTTGCGCGCGGGCGCACTGCCGGCAACGCTGACGGTGATTGAAGAGCGCACTGTCGGACCCGGTCTCGGCGCGGATTCGATCTATGCCGGCAAGATCGCCAGCATCATCGCCTCGCTGCTGGTCGTCGGGTTCATGTTCCTTGCCTACGGCTACCTTGGCTTCATCGCGAATATTGCGTTGTTTGTGCATATTTCGATGATCATTGCGGGCTTGTCGATCCTCGGCGCAACGCTGACGCTGCCGGGTATTGCCGGTATTGTTTTGACCATCGGCACGGCGGTGGACTCGAACGTTCTGATCTACGAGCGCATCAAGGAGGAGCGGCGGGCAGGGCGCTCGCTGATCCAGTCGATTGATACGGGTTTCTCCAAGGCCTATGCCACCATCGTCGACGCCAACGTGACCTCGTTCATTGCGGCGGCTGTGCTGTTTTATCTGGGCTCGGGCCCGGTGAAGGGCTTTGCAGTCACGTTTGCGCTCGGCATTCTGACCACCGTGTTTACGGCCTTCACATTCACGCGCTGGCTGGTTTCGGCCTGGCTGCGCTACCAGAAGCCGAAGGACATCCCGCGCGGGCTGCTGAACGTCATTCCGCACGGGACGAAATTTCCGTTCATGGGCATCCGCAATTACACGTTCGCGGCTACGACCATCGCGACCATTGCGTCCATCGTGCTGTTTGCGATCTATTCGATGAATTATGGCATCGAGTTCAAGGGCGGATCGATCCTTGAAGTGCAATCCAAGGCGGAAGTGGCGGACGTTTCGCTGATCCGCGAAAAGCTGGATGACCTCAATGTCGGCGAGGTGCAGGTGCAATCGTTCGGCACACCGAAGGACGTGCTGATCCGCGTGGAAGCGCAGGATCTGGGCGAGAACGCCGACCAGACTGCGGTCAAGAAGATCCGAGATGAGTTATCGAACGACTATGATTTCCGGAGAGTCGAGGCAATTGGCGCGACGGTGTCGGGGGAATTGGCGACGGCGGGCACGATTGGCATCATCGTCGCCTTCATCGGCATATTGATCTACATCTGGATCCGGTTTGAATGGCAATATGCCATTGGCGCGATCCTTGCGACGGCGCATGATGTGATCATGACGATCGGGTTTTTCGTGGTGACCGGCATTGAATTCAATCTCTCCAGTATCGCGGCGATTTTGACGATTGTCGGCTATTCGCTCAACGACACGGTCGTGGTCTATGACCGCGTGCGGGAAAACCTGCGACGATACAAGAAGATGCCGCTCGACCAGTTGCTTGACCTGTCGATGAACGAGACGCTGTCGCGCACGACGATCACGGCGCTGACGACGTTCCTCGCGCTGGCGGCGATGTATGCGTTTGGCGGCGAGGTCATCCAGTCGTTTACGGCGGCGATGCTGTTTGGCGTGTTGATCGGCACTTACTCGTCGATCTTTGTGGCAGGACCGCTGCTGATCCTGTTCGGTCTGCGCCCGACGGCCAAGAACATGCCGACAACGACTGACAATCTGCCGGCAAGCGCCGGATGAGCAGCCAAGGCGGCATTGTGATGCGTCCGGCCCATTTTCCCGGCCGTGCGCCGATTGATGCTTATGGCAACCATGGTTTCCGCTTTGCCGACATGTCGCACCGCGGCTCGATCCTTTGCCTGCCGTCCGGTATTCATGGCTGGGAACCGGCGAATGCCGATGCGCTGGTGCTGGGCGATTTTGCAAGGCTGCTTGACGAAGCGCAGGATTTTGACGTGGTGCTGATCGGCATGGGCAGGGAAATCCGACCTGTGCCAAGGGTGCTGCGCGAAGCGTTCAGGGACCGGCGGATCATTGCCGACCCGATGAGCACTGGCGCAGCTGTGCGGACATTCAACGTGCTGCTCGCCGAAGACCGGCGCGTTGCAGCCGCGCTGATTGCGGTGGAGTAGGCGGATTGGCCGCGCTCGGTGCATTTGCAGATATTGTCAGGGCGCACGACTGGCCGCGCTACATCGCGACGCAGTTCGCGCCTGAAGACAAGCGCGCGGATTTGCTTGCGCTGTATGCGTTTGATGCGGAAGTTGACCGGATCACGCGGATCGCGTCTGATCCGCTGCCGGGCGAAATCCGGCTGCAATGGTGGCGCGAGGTGCTGCATGGCGAGCGTGCGGACGAGGGCGCGAGCCATCCGCTGGCCGTAGCGCTGCTGAAGGTGATCAACGACCACCGCCTGCCGCTGGATGCGTTTGACCGCTATCTGGAAGCGCAAACGTTTGCGCTCTACCACGATGCGTTTCCTGACACGGTGGCGCTGGAGGCATGGTGCGGCGAGACGGCATCGGCGTTAATCCAGTTGGCGGCGCTTGTGCTTGACCGCGAGGCGGCGAAGGGCGCTGTGGAGGCGGCGGGTCACGGCGGTGTTGCGCTTGGCATCGCGGGCATTTTGCAGCGCCTGCCGCAGACGCGTGCGCGCGGGCAATGCTATTTGCCGGGCGATTTGCTCGCGGCCTGCGGCTTGACGCGCGAAGGTTTTGTTGCGGGCGAGGATTATGCGGCGATGAGCCGGGCTTGCAAGGCGATGGCGGAGCTGGGGCTTGGGCATGCGCAGAAGTTCAGGATGCATGCGACGGGCTTGCCAAAGACACTGAAACCGGTATTTCTGGCCTGTTCCGTTGCGCCGCTGGTGCTGAAGCGTTGTGCTGCGCGCCCGGAAGATGTGTATCGATCCAACGACAGAGTGTCACGGTTGCGCGAGTTTTCGACGATTGTTTGGGCGGCAATACGGTAACGTCATTGATTGGCAGTACCGGATTGCGTCGGCTAACGTGAGTAAGGTTCGCCCCTGCATTAACCGTGACCGCAAGATTTTGCATTTTCACCTTTTGTTAACCACGAAGCTCAACTAGGCTTGCAGCCCACAGTAGAGATGGGGAGTGGATGCCCGTGGGCGTTTCCAGACTAGGCCTACCGTTGACCTTGCCGTGTGGCGCGGTTTTGAGAAACCGCATTGCAAAGGCTGCGATGACCGAGGGGCTCGCCGCTGGCGACAACCATGCAAATGCGCGGTTTGTCGAACTTTACCGGCGCTGGGGCGAGGGCGGCGCGGCGCTGCTGATCACCGGAAACGTGCTGGTTGACCGTTGGCATCTGGAGCGCGGCGGCAATCTGGCCATCGAAGGCGCGCAGTCGAATGCGGCACTGGCGTTTCTGGCCGACATGGCGACGGCAGCCAAGGCGCATGGCGCGCACATCTGGATGCAGCTGAATCATGCCGGCCGCCAGACGCAGAAGATGATAAACAAAAACCCGAAAGCGCCATCAAACATCGGCCTGAAGATGGGCAACGGGCGCTTTGCCAAGCCGACGCCGATGACTGTGGACGAAATTGCCAAGGTGGTAGACGGGTTTGTTCACGCGGCGAGGACCGCTGAGGCGACAGGCTTTGACGGCGTGCAGGTGCACGCCGCACATGGGTATCTGATGTCGCAGTTCCTCTCGCCGCTGTCGAACCGGCGCACGGACCAGTATGGCGGCACGCTCGAAAACCGCGCTCGGTTTCTGCTCGACATTATCAAGGGTGTGCGTGAAGCGACACGCAAGCGGTTTGCCGTGTCGGTGAAATTGAACTCTGCTGATTTCCAGAAGGGCGGATTTTCCGACGATGAAAGCGCCACGGTGGCCAAATGGCTGGAGGAGGCCGGTGTTGATTTGATCGAAGTGTCCGGCGGCAACTATGAACAGCCGCGGATGATTGATTTTGACCGCAAGGACCCGCCCGCCAACAAGCGCGACAGCACGCTCAAGCGCGAGGCGTATTTCCTCGATTTTATCCCCAAGCTGCGCGCCAAAGTGTCAATTCCCGTGATGGTGACAGGCGGATTCCGGTCTGTGGCTGCAATGGAGCAGGCTATTGCAAACGATGGTGTCGACATGGTTGGCCTTGGACGCCCGCTGGTCATCGACCCGGATGGCGCACGGAAAATCCTGTCTGGCGAAGTGACAAAACTGTTCAGCCGCGATGATGATTTGATCATCGGCAATGGTTTGCTCAGCCCGCGCTCGCCGATCAGTTTCCTGCGTGATCTCAACGCGTGGGGATCACTCGGCTGGTATTATGAGCATATTTATAGCCTTGCCGATGGCAAGAAGCCGAACCTGTCGCTGAGCGCGTTCAGGGCGTTGCTGGCTTATGACAGGACGGAGGGGAAGGCTGCCAAGGCGCTGATAAGGTAGAGGGGTTGGTTGATCGCTTTCGGCTGGCTTGCTTTTGTGGGGTCAGACTAGTTTTCAAGGCCTTGTGCGAGGCCGCCCCTCATCTGCCTGTCGGCATCTTCTCCCCGCAGAAGTTGCGGGGAGAAGACAGACGCCTTGCATCATTTCTGCTATGTGTTTGATATTAAGAATTAAACTGGTAACTCACCCTACCAAGGGAAGCCGCATGCGGTATAGGCCGCGCAGTTCGGCGACCGGGACGGGTTTGTTATGGCGCAGGAGTTCTATCTGGCCGGACGTCGCAAGGCGCTTGGACGCGAGCTTGATGACGGCCATCAGTTTGCGCCATTCCTTCTCGTCATTGCTTGACAGGGCCACAGCGACATCCATCGGCGCAATGGTCTTGCCGGGACCAGCTTTTGCCAGAAGGCGCAGCGTGGTTTCTTCGATTTCGGTCTCACTGGCCATTGTCAGTTCCTAAAAGCGCCGCGCGGGCGCGGGAAAAATATTGGCGGCGGATCAGCACCGACATGATGAACACTGTCGAGGCCATAAACACATATGGCCCGGCATACCAGCCCATAAAGCCAATCGACAGGAAGATGGCGCGCAGGCCCGCGTTGTAATGGCGGCCGGCGAGGAGATTGAAGCTGAGCGCCTTCTTGCCCGCAGCTTTCGCCGCGGCAGATGGAGCGACGCCGTCCTCAGTGAAAGGCACGGCTCCGATCAGGATCGAGCAGTAGTTTTGCAGCCGGTATGACCACGAGAATTTGAAGAATGCGTAGGCATAGATGAGCAGCAGAACCATGGTTTTGAACTCGAACATGGCGCGGGACGACGGGATCATGACCGGCAGGTGGCCCGCAATATTGAGCACCTGGTCTGACGCGTTCATCAGCGCAAAACAGCCGCCGATGGCGAAGACGGAGGTGGAAGCAAAGAAGGCTGTGCCCTGCTGCAGACCGGCAATGACGGACGTATCGATGACGCGCAGCTCGCGCGAGATCATGACATTCATCCAATTGGCCCGCTCGCGGTTCATCAGAACATTCAGCGATTGCCGGCTGGTGAAACGACCGCCGGTGGACAACGCATAGCCAAACCAGCTGATGACGAATAGAATGAGTGCTGTGGCGTCGGACCAGGTATATAGGTGAATGTAATCCATCGGCCTCTCCCGGCTGCCTAGCGTTGTCGCTGCCGTCACACCGGCAGTCGCGAACCGAAGCGGCCCAACGGTTTGGTTTGGACCACAATAAACCCCGCAATCAAGGGCAATTGCATGTTCCTTTCGGTTTTCGACCTGTTTAAGATCGGCATCGGTCCGTCATCATCGCATACGATGGGGCCGATGGTGGCGGCGACGCGGTTTCTGGACGAGATCATCAACGGTGACTGGCCGCGCCCTTATGGCGCAAAGGTGGCGGCGATCAAGGTGAGCCTGCATGGCTCGCTCGCCTACACTGGCATCGGCCACGCCACGGACCGGGCGGTGATCCTGGGTCTCTGTGGCGAAAAGCCGGACACGATGGACATCGAAGGCGCGGAGGCGCTGTTGGAGAAGGTGGCGCGGACCAAAACGGTCCAGCCTGAAGGGCATCCGTCCTACAGGTTTGATCCAGCGGTCGATCTGGTGTTGGACAAGAAGACACCGCTGCCCGGCCACGCCAACGGCATGGCCTTCACGGCACTCGACGAGGACGGCTGGCAGATGCTGCGCGTGCCGTATTTTTCGGTTGGCGGCGGTTTTGTGCTGAGCGGCGATGAGCTGGCGGCAGCGAAGTCGCAAAGCTTTAAGCCTTCGGGTCCTGTCGTTCCTTATCCTTTCAAAAACGCCAACGAGATGCTGGCGATGGCGAAGAAATCCGGCCTGTCGATTGCCGAAATGAAGCGGGCGAACGAAGAGACGATCATGTCGCGCGAGGCGCTGGACGCCGGGCTGGACCGCGTTTGGGCGGCGATGGATGCGTGTATTTCGAGCGGGCTGGCGCGTGATGGCATCATGCCGGGCGGGCTGAAGGTCAAGCGCCGCGCCAAGGCGATTTTTGAACAGCTGAACGCCAACTGGGGCACCAATATTCCCAATCCATTGCTGGCGAACGACTGGCTGTCAGTCTACGCGATGGCGGTCAACGAGGAGAACGCTTCGGGCGGGCGCATTGTGACTGCGCCGACGAACGGTGCGGCAGGCGTATTGCCGGCGGTGGTCAAATATTATCTGCGCTTCCACGACGCCAACGACCGCGACGGGATACGCAACTTCATGTTGACAGCAGCGGCGGTTGGCGGGCTGATCAAGCACAATGCGTCCATTTCCGGTGCGGAAGTTGGGTGTCAGGGCGAAGTGGGATCGGCGGCGGCGATGGCGGCGGCGGGACTGGCAGCGGCTCTGGGCGGAACGCCGGAACAGATTGAAAATGCAGCTGAAATTGCGCTGGAACATCACCTTGGCATGACCTGCGACCCGATTGCCGGATTGGTGCAGGTGCCATGCATCGAGAGAAATGCGCTCGGCGCGGTCAAGGCTGTGACAGCGGCATCGCTGGCGCTGAAGGGAGACGGCAGCCATTTCGTGCCGCTCGACGCTGCGATTGAGACGATGCGCCAGACAGGCAGGGACATGGACGAGCGGTACAAGGAGACGAGTTTGGGCGGGCTTGCCGTGAATGTGGTGGAATGTTGAGCCGAGTTGGCGATCAAGATTGAACCCGCATGCTGGCTGCCCTAAGTCGATGCCATGGCTTTGAACATTCTCAAACTTTGCGTCGGCTGTGACTCGATTGAAGATCTCGTTGAATGGCGCGATCAGGATGCGGCTTGGAAGCGGGCCAATGGTTTGCCGGTTGAGCAACATCACGTGACGCGGATGTTTCCGCAGCGCAAGGACGAAGTGACCGATGGCGGGTCGCTGTATTGGGTTATCAAGGGCAATGTTCAATGCCGCCAGAAGATCATCGACCTGCGGCCGGTCAAAGGCGATGACGGCATCAGCCGCTGCCAGATCGTGATGGCGCACGAGGTTATCCCGACGCAGTGGCAACCGCGCAGACCGTTTCAAGGGTGGCGCTATCTGACGCAGAAAGAAGCGCCGGCAGACCTGCAAGGCGGGCTGAAAGGCATGGCGGAAATGCCGCGCGAATTGCGCGAGGAGCTTGCCAGTCTCGGCCTGCTGTGAGCGTCACAAGCCGGCTTGTAACCATCCGTCTTTACCAAAAACGCACGATGGGCGCTGAAGCCATTGATAATCATCGATTTTTACCGGCCTTTCTGATACAGTCATGATGGATGGGTGACGTAGATGGCTGAAAATCCGGATGGTGAGGGAACAGGATCGGTGCGCAAACTTGCGCATGTGATCGTTGTCGGCAACGAAAAGGGTGGCTCCGGCAAGTCGACACTGTCTGTGCACATCGCAGTGGCGCTGCTGAAAGCCGGCTTCAAAGTCGCAACGCTCGATCTCGACTCCCGTCAACTGTCGCTGACCCGCTACATTGAAAACCGGCGCAAATGGGCTGCGAAATCCGGTGTCGTACTGGAGATGCCGACGCATCATGCCGTGACGCGCACGCAAGGCGCGTTTACGGTTGCCAATGAAGATGCCGAGCGCAGCGAGTTGATTGACCGGCTAACGACCGTTGAACAGAGCCATGATTTTGTTGTCATCGATACGCCCGGCTCGGACACGTATTTGCAGCGGCTGGTGCATTTGATGGCGGACACGCTGGTGACGCCGGTCAATGACTCGTTTGTTGACTTTGACGTGTTGGCAAAGGTGGATGCGGACACCAACGAGGTCACCGAGATTTCGCACTATGCCAAGGAGGTTCGCAACGCGCGGCGCGAGCGGCGGCAGGCGGATGGCGGCTTTATCGACTGGGTGGTGGTGCGCAACCGGTTGGGCAGCCTGCAATCGCGCAATGAGCTGCGCTTGAGCGCAGTCATCCAGCGATTGGGTGCGGAACTTGGCTACCGGGTCGCTGACGGCGTGACCGAACGGGTGGTATTTCGCGAGTTTTTCCCGATAGGTCTGACAGCATTGGACGAGTTTGACGAGCATGTTCTGGGTACGCCGCCGACGATGTCACATCTGTCGGCGCGTCAGGAAATCCGCAAACTGATCGCAGCGCTCAATTTGCCGGTTGATGAAGAGAGCCGGGCAAAGGCCGAGCAGCGCAAGACCTGGCTGCAGGACCCGATGAAGCACGTCGTGCTGCCGGATATATTCGTCAGCTAAACGAGAACGATTTTGGCTTGGCTTTGTAGCCGAAGCGGACTGCCGATACGCCGTCCGGCGACTTGACGACGAGTTTCACTGACACGGCTGGCAGCGAGTTGCGCCAGGCGCGGGCACCGTGGCTGAGCAACATGCCGACCAGATCGCGCGTTTTGAGTTTTGGCTTTTTGCGGGTGTCGGCAAGACGCATGGCCGCTGTTCGCAGCGCGCTGAGGGTTGCCGGGATCTTGATATCTTCTTTCGACGTGTTCGACGCCTTTTGGTCGGTCTTGTCAGCGCGCATGTTGATAACCTTCAAACTCTGTACAAACAGGTTGGTTCAATTGTTGAGGGCAAAGCAGCCGTATTGCTTCTTCTTCAGCGCTTCGCAGGCGTTCCAGGCTTGCGCCTTGGTATCAAAGCCGCCGAAACGCGCACGGAACAGGGTGGCAGAGCCCTTTTTAACTTGCTGAGTGAACGGATTGGCGCTTGCCAACGCCTTGCCGCCGACGGACTGCGCCTTGTTCAGGATTTTCATGGCACCGGATTCAGACTCTGCTGCGGCGATCTGAATGATCCATGCACCGGTGCCGCTGGGAGCTGGCATGTCCTGCGGCGCGGATGCTGTGGTGACTGGATCGATTGCACCGGTGTTGGCCTCAATCTCTTCAGTCACTGACACAATCGGACGCTCGGCAGGTGTCGGGGCGATCGAGGCAACCACGGGTTCGATCATGGCGACCACTTTTTTGGCGGCAGGCACCGGGGCTGGATCGGCAAGCGCCAGTGTTTCCTGCTCGATTGTGGCCTTCTTTTTGCCCGTCAGCTTGGCAAGCAGGCCGCCGCTGGCGGTGCGATTCGACGCTTTGGGCAGGTATTTCTTGATCAGCGATGCCACTTCCGCGTCGCGGCTGCGCCCGGATTGACCGCCGAGCACGACGGTGACCAGCTTTTTGTTATCGAGAGAAACTGAAGAGACGAGATTGAAGCCGGACATGCGGGTATAGCCGGTCTTGATGCCATCAACGCCTGCCACGCGGCCCAAAAGCTTGTTGTGGTTGGCAAGGCGCGAGCGGCCGTAAGTGAACGAGCGCACCGAGAAATATTTGTAATACTGCGGAAAATCCGTGCGCAGCGCGATACCGAGCACCGCCATGTCGCGGGCGGTTGTGATCTGGCGCGCGTCGGGAAGACCTGAAGCATTGTAGAAGCGGGTGTTCTTCATCCCGATGGACCGCGCCTTGGCGGTCATCATCTGGGCAAAGCGCGCTTCCGTGCCGCCGATCAGCTCGGCAGAAGCGGCGGCTGCGTCGTTTGCGGACTTTGTAACCAGCGACAGAATTGCGGTTTCCACCGTGATTGAACCTCCAGCCTTTACGCCCAGCTTGGTCGGCGCCATCGACGCTGCATGTTTGGAGAACGGGACAGGTGACGCGCGGTTGATGCGGCCGGATTCCATCGCATCAAACAGCATGTAAAGTGTCATCATCTTGGTCAAAGATGCAGGATGGCGCGGCGCATCGGCGCTGGCGGAATAAAGGATCTTGCCGGTGTTCGCATCGACCACGATGGCGGCGTGCTTGCTGGCGGCCTGCGCATTGGAAGTCATCAGGAAACTGGCGGCAAGCGTTGCGGCCAGCACAGCTTTGGAGATGGCGCGAGCCATTGACGAAACGCGGTTTACAAAATGACGCACGGCAACTCTCTTGGCTACTGGGTACTCAGGGACGCTTTGCGCAACTGCACAACAGCTAAAACTGTAGGCAAACGTCGTTACCAAACTCTTAGCTGGATGGAGAAAAGCGTATCTTTTTGGCGCACATGACGAGGCTGACGAAAGATTGTTTGGCTCGCACAAACCATTCCTGCGGCAAAACCTTGTTTCCGGCGCAGGAGGCCTTAAAATATCGTTGTGAGTCACTAGGTATTGCAGACCGGGCATTCGCCATGGTCACACCGCGCTAAGGCAGACATGAAACGCACACGCATGCAGGACGATGATGTGGACGGCCGCGGCACGGGACGCGGCACGGCAGTCTTGACGCGCACAAAACCCAAGGTGAAGAAGCCAAGTCTTTACCGGGTGTTGTTGTTGAATGACGACTACACGCCGATGGAGTTTGTCATTCATGTGCTGGAGCGGTTTTTCCAGAAAGACCGTGATGCTGCCACACAGATCATGTTGCATGTGCACAACCATGGTGTCGGCGAATGCGGTGTCTACACATTTGAAGTCGCCGAGACGAAAGTGACGCAGGTCATGGACTTTGCCCGGCAAAAACAGCATCCGCTGCAATGCGTGATGGAAAAGAAATGAGGGTCTGATGCCGTCTTTTTCTCCAAGCCTTGAGCGGGCGCTCCACCAGGCCCTGTCTGTCGCCAACGAGCGGCACCATGAATATGCAACGCTTGAACATTTGTTGCTGGCACTTCTCGACGATACGGATGCTGCAGGCGTGATGAAGGCCTGCAATGTCAACGTGGAAGAACTGCGCGACACGGTGGTTGATTATATCGACAAGGAACTCGAAAACCTGATCACCGGATACGATGAGGATTCCAAGCCGACCGCCGGATTCTCACGTGTTATCCAGCGTGCGGTTATCCATGTGCAGTCTTCAGGCCGCGATGAAGTGACCGGCGCAAACGTACTGGTCGCGATATTCGCCGAGCGTGAAAGCCATGCCGCCTATTTTCTGCAGGAACAACAGATGACCCGCTACGACGCGGTCAACTATATCTCGCATGGCATTGCCAAGCGCCCCGGCGGATCTGAAAGCCGGCCGCCGCGCGGCGCGGATGATGACGGACCGGAAAGTCATGGCAGCAACGAGAGCGGCAGCACAGACGGCAATACGAAAAAGGACCAGAGCGCGCTGACCGCTTATTGCGTCAATTTGAACGTCAAAGCCAAGTCAGGGCGGATTGATCCGCTGATCGGGCGCAATGCGGAAATTGACCGAACAATCCAGATTCTGTGCCGCCGTTCAAAGAACAATCCGCTTTATGTCGGTGATCCGGGCGTTGGCAAGACGGCGATCGCCGAAGGATTGGCCAAGCGGATCGTCGAAGGCGATGTGCCGGAAGTGTTGCTCGATGCGACGATCTTTTCGCTGGATATGGGCACACTGCTTGCGGGCACCCGCTATCGCGGTGACTTTGAGGAGCGGCTGAAGCAGGTCATCAAGGAATTGGAAGATTATCCGGGTGCTGTGCTGTTCATCGACGAAATTCACACGGTGATCGGTGCCGGCGCAACCTCCGGCGGGGCGATGGATGCATCGAACCTGTTGAAGCCGGCGCTGTCGTCCGGTTTGATCCGTTGCATCGGCTCGACCACGTACAAGGAATTCCGCCAGTTCTTTGAAAAGGACCGCGCATTGGTGCGGCGGTTCCAGAAGATTGATGTCAACGAACCGACCATCCCCGATGCAATAGAGATCATGAAGGGGCTGAAGCCCTATTTCGAGGACTTCCACAAGGTCAAGTATACTGACGAGGCTATCAAGGCGGCGGTGGAGCTTTCGGCGCGCTATATCAATGACCGCAAGCTGCCGGACAAGGCGATCGACGTGATTGACGAGACCGGCGCGAGCCAGATGCTGGTGCCGCTGGAAAAGCGCAAGAAGTCCATCGGCATTGAAGAAATCGAAGTCACCATCGCCACAATGGCCCGCATTCCGGCCAAGACGGTGTCGAAAGATGATGAGACCGTTCTGGCCAACCTTGAGGCTGAACTGAAGCGTGTGGTTTATGGTCAGGACCTGGCCATCGAAGCGCTGTCATCGGCGATAAAGCTGGCGCGGGCAGGGCTTCGCGAACCGGAAAAGCCGATTGGCTCGTATCTGTTCTCCGGTCCGACCGGTGTTGGCAAGACGGAAGTTGCCAAACAGTTGGCAGCTTCTCTGGGCGTTGAGCTGCTGCGCTTCGACATGTCGGAATATATGGAGCGGCATACCGTCTCGCGGCTTATCGGCGCGCCTCCAGGCTATGTCGGCTTTGACCAGGGCGGCGTTTTGACCGATGGCGTTGACCAGCATCCGCATTGCGTGCTGCTGCTCGACGAAATCGAGAAGGCGCACCCGGACCTGTTCAACATCCTGCTGCAGGTCATGGACCATGGCAAACTGACGGATCACACCGGCAAGGCAATCGACTTCCGCAATGTCATCCTGATCATGACCACCAATGCGGGCGCATCGGAAGCCGCGCGGGCGGCCATCGGTTTTGGTTCGACAAAGCGTGAAGGCGATGATGCCGAGGCGATCAACCGGCTGTTCACGCCGGAATTCCGCAACCGTCTGGATGCTGTCATTCCCTTTGGCGCGCTGCCGGTTCCTGTGATTCATCAGGTGGTGCAGAAGTTTGTCATGCAGCTTGAGGCCCAGCTATCCGAGCGTGGCGTGACATTTGCGCTATCGCAGGAGGCCATCGAATGGCTGTCTGACAAGGGCTATGACGAGCGCATGGGTGCGCGGCCGCTGAGCCGGGTCATTCAGGAGCACATCAAAAAGCCGTTGGCCGACGAGTTGCTGTTTGGCAAGCTGAAGCATGGCGGCACTGTGCATGTGAGCGTGGAGAAGGATGCTGCGGGCGTTTCCAAGCTCAAGCTGGTGACGGTTGCCGACGAGGTGAAGGTCAAGCCGAAGGACGAGCCGGAAGCGGAAGAAAAGCCGCGAAAGGTCAAGATGGCTGTGAAGAAACCGATAGCCAAAAAGGCCCCGCCGAAAGAGCCGGAACCGGTAGAGCCGGTCGGGCGCAAGCCACGGGCGTCTGTGCCGGTTCTGCCGAAGCGGAAGTGACGGGTGGCGGGGATGGCCACACTTCGGCTTTTGCCGATGATTTGGCACCCGCTTAGGGCGACGAGCTTTAAATTGCCTGCTTTCGCGCCGGGATAAAATACGACTCGGCACCGTCGCTTGTATGGCCTGCCGGTCGAGCGCTTTGTGCCACTCTTGCCTGTCAGAATCGGGCGGAGAGAATTCAGTGCGCGCAGGCGGGACGGTTGCTTCCAATGTCGCGGCAAAGCGTCGGGCGCTGGTTTTTGCCTCGCTTTACACGCTTGAGTCGACGATTCGCGCGCTGGTCGCCAGTGTTATCCCGATCACGGCGTACGAACTTCTGCAAAGTGAGCAGCGCGTTTCGGTGCTGTACACGCTGGTCTCGATCGTCAGCCTGTGCGGCACGCTGATGGTGCCGATGCTAATCGGGTGGATTGCACGGCGGCGGGTGTATTCGCTGGGGGTGATCGGCTTTGCACTCGGCTCGATGCTGATGGCTGCCTACACGATTGAAGGGCTTGGCATCGGAATGGCGCTGCGCGTTGTGGCGAACTCGTGCGTGTCCGTGGTGCTGTCGCTTTATATCATGGACACGATACCGAAGACTGAACTGGTCGGTGCGGAGTCCGTACGGCTGACCATGTCGACGTTCGCCTGGGTCATCGGACCGACGGCGGGCAGCTGGATTTATGCAAGCTACGGGCTGTTGGCAGTGCACAGCACGGCCGTTGTTGTGGCGGTGCTGTTGCTCGGCTTGTTTTGGTATTTCAGGCTGGGCGAGGGTGCGGTGATCCATGCGGCCAAGCAGGAACCGGCCAATCCGTACAAAAATTTGCACCGGTTTTTCTCGCAACCACGGCTGAGGCTGGCCTGGCTGATTGCGTTTGCACGCTCGTCCTTCTGGACAACCTATTTCGTCTATGGGCCGATTTTGCTGGTGGCGTCGGGGCAGGGCAAAATGGCGGGCGGG
>JANPEK010000257.1:0-6715 GCA_031422915.1 Phyllobacteriaceae bacterium
ACCATCTGGCCGGATGCAGCATTTGACCGTTTGGCCGCGTTGACCGCCTTTGACGTTGGCCCGGAAAGGCCAAGACTTGCAATGTTGATAAAGTGCCGTTCTGACTTGCGCCCGTCCGCGCCAATGAAGTTGACCCGCGCCGCATCGATCAATCTTCCGGTTCCTTGCGTCAACCGTCGCACCATATCGGCGGGCGAGCCATCCAGCTTCAGCGTCCGCGCAAGGTCAGAGCCTGTTCCGCATGGCAAAATGCCCAAGCGCGGTCGCGACATGGCAACGTCGCTCGATCGCAATATCCCGTCGGCTATTTCGCTAATCGTGCCATCGCCGCCAGCAGCCACGATCAGCTCGTAGCCATCCTTCGCCATGGCTTCGGCAATCGTCACCGCCTCGTCCGCCCGCGACGTTCGCCGCAGATCAAACAGCCCGAACTGGCGCTCCAGCTCGGCCTCAAACTCCGGCCAAACCTTTGTCGCCTTGCCCGCGCCCGCCACCGGATTGAGAATGACACCGCATTTCATGACAGCCTCCCGTCACGCCCTTGATCACTATTTGCGCCAACGCCGCGAAGCGCAAGCCAGCTGTTGACGCGTCGTTCCAAATCACCGTCAAGCAGAAACGCGTGCCGTCCAATTCGCCGACGGTAATCATCGGCGGTCATCGCCATTTCCTCACGTCCCGCCCGCGCCAGACGGTCAGGCATTTCCCTGCTCGCGTCAGGTGCCAAAATCTCGGCACTATTGGTCTGGCAAGGCGCAAAGCTTTTGCCGGAAGTCTTCACTGCCAAATCAACCGCCCGCTCAGCCATCAGCCGCGCCGTCGTCCATTTGCCGCCCGTCACCGTCATCAGCCCGGCAGCTCCATCATCCACATGGCTGACGATCAAGTCCTCACGCACAGCGCGATAAGTATTGCCGCCCTTGCCTGGCAGCGCCCGCACGCCCGCAAAACTGGCGAACGGCCGTTCAATCACACTCTCGGCGGCGGGCATCAGCCGCAAGACCTTCGCGCTCAACGCCTCGATTTCCGGCTGGCTGGCTGAAACATCCGACAGGTCGCCACCAAACACATCGTCCGTCGTGCCAAACAACGTCATGCCGTGCCAAGGCAAAGCAAATAAATGCTCGCCCTTACCCGACACTGCGATGGCGTGTGTTATGTTAAGTTGCGGCGTTACAAGGTGGATGCCTTTTGATCCTGTGACCCGCACGGATTGCTGGCCTGGCACCAGCCGTCCGGCCACCATCTGCGCCCAAGGACCTGTCGCATTGACAATCTGCGTCGCGCGGATTGTGAATGTGCCACCTGTCAGCTGTTCAACTGCCGCAATGCCCTCAGCTGCACCACCGCGCAGCACCAACCCATCCGCAGCAACATGGTTGGCAATAACGGCACCATGCGCCGCCGCATCCTGCAAGATCGCAATGACCAACCGGTGCGGATCGGCAAGATGACAGTCCTGATAGACTGCCGCGCCGGTCAGCCCGTCCATCGCCAAAGCCGGTTCCTGTTTCAGCGCGTCCGCCTTTGAAAGCGTGTGCGAACCTCGTCCGGCCATCCATTGGTAGAGCGCAACACCAGCCCGGTTCTGCGGTCCGCGCATGCCGCCTGTCAGTGGCAGCAGCCATGTCTGTTCGGCAACAAATCCACGCGCATTGCGGGCCCATTTCACGCGCTCTTGGAGGCCCTTGCGCACAAGCCCGATTTGGCCCGTTGCAAGATAGCGGATGCCGCCATGAATGGTGTGCGACATCGCTTCACTTGCTGCCGAAGCAAAGTCGCTCTGTTCGATCAGCGCAGTCTTCAACCCGCGCCGCGCCGCATCGCGCGCAATGCAAGCGCCAACGACCCCGCCGCCAATGACCAGAATATCGAACGAGCCGGAAGCAAGCGCTGCAAGATCGCGTTTCATTGCACCGCCTTGGCAGCGTCCCCGATCTCACTGTCGTAATAATGCGCCAGCGAGTTGGCATAGTAGGCGACCAACCGCTCTTCACCCTTGACGACGCGGAACACACCGTCTGCATCCTCTTCAACAAGCTTGCGCAAAGTGAACATGCGCAATCCCGCCGTCACTGCATAGTCGCGGTCTGAACGCGGCACGTGAACATGCACGCCCATCCGGTCGAGCCGATCCATCAAGCGGTCAACAGCCGCCTTGAGTGACAGCATGTCCATGCCCTTTTCGCCAGCAGCCTGCATGACATGTGCCACCAGCGAGACCGGCATTGCTGGGACCACCTTGCCAATCCGCCCCATCAACTCATCACCCAAAGCGGCAATGACCGCAGTCTGGGCTGGCTCATCAAGGTCCCTGAAATTGCCCGCACCATGGTTCGACAAATAGTCCTTCAATGAAAGCGGATTGCCGAAAGCCACACAAGCATATCCAAACTTGTGCCAACGCCCCTTCAACCGCAGCCGCAAGTTCCGCCACAAGAAACCAAACGTTTTCGCCGCCGTTGCATAAAATGGCTCCTTCGGCGGCGGTCCGTCGATTTCGGAGACCAAAGTCCTGTCTTCGAGCACACGGTCGTAGTTGAGGCCAACTGGAATGAACATCACATCGCGGCCGCGCGGGTCGAACCCTTCGACCATGTAGGAGATCAAACCAAGCTTCACCGGCCGCAATTTGCCATCGCGCGAAAGCCCGCCTTCAGGAAACATCGCCTGCGTCACCCCGGCCTGAGTTGCCATCTGAACATATCGCGCCAACACCCGCCGGTAGAGGAGATTGCGAGATGAGCGGCGGATGAAGTAGGCCCCCATCGAGCGGATCAGCATTTGCAGCACGGGAATGCGCGCCCACTCCCCGACAGCGTAAGAAAGCGCCGTGGCGGTCGAGGCCATGTAGGTCACCAGAATGTAATCCATGTTGGAGCGGTGGTTCATGACGAAGACAACAGTTGCATCGGTGTCCATCGTTTCAAGCAAGGCCCGGTCGGCAAAGGCGAGCCGGACACGATACAGCGAGGTGGATACCCAACGCGCCAATCGAGCCCCGACTTTGAAATAGGTGTAGGCGGAGAACGCGGGCACGATTTCCCGCGCATAGCGCGCAGCATCAGCCATCGCCACAGACACCGGCATGCCGACGTCTTTGGCATGCAACTCAGCTGCGGAGATGACTTGCGGATCATGCGCCAGCCGGTCAATCAGCACTTGGCGGGTGGTCACTTTGAAGGGCCGGATTTTGAGACGCAGCCGCGAGTTCAATTCGTCAATCGCCACATTGGCGCGGCTACGCAAATACCAGCGAAAGGCAGGTGTGAGCAGCCGATCAAACAAACCGGCAAGGGCCAAAATGCCGGCCAGCACAACGAGCCATGTCGGCAGTGTCATCGTTGAACCCATCCGGTCCTCCCGCTACCAGTGTATTGGGATTGGGAAAGCTTACAAGCGCTGCCGATGCGGATGTGTTGTAAAACAAAACGCCCCTGCAGTTTCCCGCAGGGGCGTTTCAGGCCAGAGCCAGGTCGCAAATTACATCTTTGCGACTTCAACCGCGGACGCTGCCTTGGTCGCGTCGTCGAAGGTGACCTTCACCTTGGCGCCGGCAACTACACCGTCCACCACAACGCCTTCAGCCAGTGAGAATACCTGACCGTCTTCAAGCGTCACTGTCTTGGTGGCTTCGTCATATGCCTTCACAACACCTTCAGCTTCACCGGCATAAGCGGCGGCGACAAAAGCTGCGGAGGCGGCGAGAGTGGCGAGGATCTTCTTCATTGGACAACTCCATATTCTTCATTTTCGCCCGGTCCCGGACAGCCTCGATACAGGCCGGTTCCGCCGGTCGGGGAGGCTCATAACCCATGGATTTTCGTTATGGCAAGTCACGAAAGATGAAATAATTCAACAATATCAACGACATGATTTCGCCCTATTTCAGTCCAGCGCGCCGGATTCGCAACGTTCTTTGTGGCACTCTGGCGGCAAACCGATTGAAATGTGCCGCTTATTTAGGCAGTCGTGATCACGATATCCGGTGATAAGTGCGATGAACGGAAATCACAGAGTTTATTTCACCCACACGTCCCACAAACATCATGGGACCTATCTGACACTTCGGCATAGTGGCAATGAAGAGCAAGGGCTGTCCGGACCAAACCGCGGTGCCGCTCACAGATGACAATACTGATCCTCACAAGCGTCCGGCGAGGATGGTGCTGCTTTTGTCGATTGGCAGTTCTTGCGAAATGCAGATGTTGATATACTCCGTTCATGTCGCAACCAGAAAGTTGTCGGAGACAGATCAGCGGAACCTGTTCCCTCTTCGGGAGATTTGGCGCGCAGGAAGCCAAGCGCCTCGTTGATGTGCTTCTTTGAATGAGCATCGAGGGCACAACGCGATCAATGTCCGCGTATCGATCTACCATCGCTGTCGAAAATTTAGGCAGTCTGTTACCCGTTGGAAAAAGCATACTGGCGTCATGATACGGCAGGACGTCAACGCTCACTCCGGCTCTGATGGCCATTGTCGCGCTGCATGCAGTACACGAAGGATACGAACCATGTCGTCGGCTATGTCATACACAAGGAGGTAATTCGGTCGCACGACCAGCTCACGCGTATCGGCCACCCGCCCGACCCGGCCAATCATCGGCTGCGTCATCAATTGGCTAGCGCGGTGGCTAAACTGCTCGTCCAAATTTATCGCAGCGCGAAGATTGTCTTGGGAAATGTACTCCCGGATCGATTTGCGATCTTCGCGCGCAACAGCGGACCAGAACAGTTTCAAGTTTAACCGTTCACAAGCTTGCGCTGAAGTTCGTTGCGCCAAGTGGTCGCCTCAGCTTCCACGTCCTCATGCGGAACAAGGTCTCCCGCATCGGCGGAGTCGATCCCCGCCTGAACTTGCTTGCGAAACCAAATGTCGTGAGCGGCCTTGTTTTGCTGGTTGCCAACAAAGTCGCGCATGTAGCGCCGCAAGAGTTGCGCGCCGGTCTGGTCTTCGCTTTTGGCTGCTCGGGTAAACGCGGATTTCAGGTCTTCCTCAACACGAAACGTAAAAGTGGCCTCGCTCATGTCTGAAACTCCATGTAGTGCAGTGTAGTTGCAACGTAACACATTTGCGAGCCTATCGCGAGCCGAAAATGGGAGCAGGCACTATTCTCACCATGTGCAGAGAGCGAAGCTATCGCTCGCTTCATTGTCTGAGCCAAGGTTATTTGACACAGACCGGCGAAGGCTCGGATTGTGTCCTGCGTCTTGGCATTTTATCGGGTTGCGAATTGCATGTGTTGATACCAAAATGAACGCTTGGTTGAATTTACGGCAGCAAACGGGTCAACAACATGAAGCTCTACTACTCGCCAAATCTGAATCCGCGCGTCGCAGTCGCTGTTGCGCGCCACCTCAAAGCGCCAGTTGAATACATCCAGGCAGCGCCGCGTGATCCGGCTCAGCAAGAGGCGTTCCGCTCGATCAACCCGAATACGCTTGTGCCGGTATTGGTCGAGAATGGACGCACGCTTTGGGAAACGGATGCCATCGCCTGCCGCCTTTCAGCGATGACAGGCTCGGATTTCTGGCGCACTAGCGACGACCAGCCGGAAATGATCATGTGGGTGAGTTGGGGCACACATCACCTAACAAAGGCCGCCGATCCGATCTACTTCGACCGTATCGTCATGCCAACCTTTACCGATGAAAGGCTTTCCCCAAGGCTCATCGAAAAGTCCCTGCGCGATTTCCGAGAGCATGCGCAGATACTTGATGCCTACCTTGCAAACTACAATTGGCTGGTCGGCGACCGTCTTTCTTACGCCGACTTCCGTGTCGCAACCGCTCTGCCTTTTGCCCATGCGGCAGATCTGCCACTTGCGGCATTTCCAAACATTGTGCGCTGGCATGACCAGTTGCTTGAGTTGGACGCGTGGCGCAAGCCGTTTGACGGTCTGAATGCCTAGTTGCTGAGCAAGTTGACGTACCGCCAAAAGAACAGGCAAAGCCATGCTTTTCCCGCCAAATTATCAGGCATCTTGACTCTTTTTGCATCATGGTCAATTAGATGCCGCAGGAGTGCGCCTGCGCTGCCCAAAGTTTCTGGGAGGAGCAACGGGACCGTGCGCGGCGCACCCGGCTAAACTTTGGATTTGCTGATTGTTTTGTTAGCCGACAGACTGTCGGCTGCGACAGTTCAACAAGTGTCTGATCACATCCCAAACACGAGCATCCAAGCTGCCATGACCGCCATGCCGACATTCTCGACAATCGTCACAGTAGACATCGGCAGTTGGAACACGGTGCCAAGGCAGGCGCATTGAATCGTTTCCTTGGCGCGCACGGACTTGATCACTCCGATGGCCCCGATGACACTCAAGATCAGTGCAAGCCAAACGGCCGGGCCCATTTGAACCCAGAACAGGAATGCAAATCCCAAAGCCAATTCGACGAACGGATAGGCATAGCCCCACGGTTTGAACACCTTGGCGATAATGTCATACCTCGCGTAGGCATCGGCAAATGCGGGCACATCAAGCAGCTTGAAGGCGCCAAAGACAATGTAAAATCCGGCCATGAAGCTCATCATCCAGCTTTGGCCGGCGAATGAGGCTACAGCGATCAACCCCATGATCACGAGCAGCGGATAATAGGAACGCAGCCAGGCGGTCACCTCGTCCGGGAACAGTTCGCGGGTTTGCGGTCCGGCAACCCTGTACTTGCCGATTGCCTGCAACGCGTCATTGACCATCGCGGCTGACACGTTTGC
>JANPEK010000258.1:0-2910 GCA_031422915.1 Phyllobacteriaceae bacterium
CAGGAAGCTGCGGGCAAGGATGGCAAATTGGCCTATGCTCAAGCTGCCCGTTATGGCACCTCATTCTATGGCCAGCTCGCTGCGGCCAAGCTTTCAGAGAAATCGCTGGAGCTACAGACGCCGACACCTGCACCGCAAGACCGCACGCGATTTGAAACACGCGAATCCGTGGCTGCCATTCGCCGTCTTGAAGCTGTCGGGCATGGCGCGAGGGCCCGCCAACTCTACTTTTCCATGGCCGACGAGCTTGGCAGTGTGGGCGAGTTGGCGCTGCTTGCCGATCTGGCCGAAAGATACGGCGATCATTTCGCTGCGCTGAAAGTCGGCAAAATAGCGGCGGCGCGAGGGCTTGATGTGGGTACGCTGTCGCATCCGCTTGGTGCCATCCCTGAGGCGGCCAATATTGCTGGCTCCGGCAAGGCGCTGGCTTACGCCATCGCACGGCAGGAAAGCGAGTTCAACACAGGTGCAGTTTCCAAGGTCGGCGCGCTCGGCCTGTTGCAGCTAATGCCGGCAACGGCAAAGGAGGTCGCCGGTCGCAACGGATTGGCCTATGACCGCACACGCCTCACGGCTGATCCCGCGTATAACGCAACGCTCGGTGCACATTTTCTGGGCGAGCAGATCGACCAGTTTGACGGTTCTTACATTCTCACCTTCGCCGGTTACAATGCCGGACCGCGCCGCTCCAAGGAGTGGATTGCAAAGTATGGCGATCCGCGAGGAAAAAGTGTGGAATTTGCCGTGGACTGGATCGAGCGCATTCCATTTACCGAGACTCGCAACTATGTTCAGCGGATCATGGAAAACTACCAGGTTTACAAAGCCCGCTTGGGAGGCACCGTCAACATCGAGAGCGACCTGACGAACGGACGGCAGAGTTGACCGGAGATTTCACCGAAAGGCGTTTCACGACCGGCGATGGACTTAGCCTTTACGCCCGGAGTTATGGCATGGACGACCCTGCCCTTCCAACAGTCGTGTGCCTTGCCGGACTCACACGAAATTCATGTGATTTCAACGGGCTGGCTACGTATCTTGCCGGACAGGATTATCGTGTCATCACCATCGACTCGCGGGGTCGCGGGCGTTCAGACCATGCGCGCGACGCTGCCGAATACAATGTTGTCACAGAAGCTGAAGACGTTTTGTCCGGCCTTGCAGCGCTTGGCGTGGCAAAGGCGGCGTTTATCGGGACCTCGCGTGGCGGGTTGATCCTGCATATGTTGTCAGGCATGCGCCCTGCAGTCTTGAAGGCTGTGATTCTGAATGACATAGGACCAGAGCTTGAGCTCGACGGATTGATGCTGATCCGTCGCTATCTGCAAAATGCACCAAAACCTGCAAATTGGACAGAGGCCGCCGAAATCCAGAAGAGCGTTCATGGAAAACTTTTCTCCGCGTTGACGGATGAAGACTGGATGCGGCATGCGCAAGCGATCTATCACGAAGATGAAAATGGGCGGATTGTTGCTGATTATGATCTACGGATCGCCCAGACGCTGAATGCCCTGACACCGGAAACGCACGTTCCAGCCCTGTGGCCACAATTTGTGGGTTTTGGCCATCTGCCCCTAATGGTAATCCGCGGTGAAAACTCGCGACTTCTGTCCGAGCGGGTTTTTCGCGAGATGGGTAACCGGCACCCCGGCGCAGAGCTGTTGACCGTAAGGGACCAAGCCCACGCGCCACATCTCGAGACTGGCGATTTACCAGCGCGTATCGCGGCATTTTTGAAGAGCGCATTTCAAGCATAGCTCTGCAAGGATGCTCGACCCAATCGTCATTCAAACTTGCGTAGCGGTCGCGAGCCACATTTCCGGGCAAATTGGTCGGTCGGCAAGTCATTGAGCGTTTGCGAACGCGCAAACTGACAGAGCCGTGTGGCGGTTCAGCCTCGAAAACACAAAACCCGGCAGTTGCCTGCCGGGTTTTGCTTCAAACCAACCGAAGTTGGAAAGAATTAGAACGAGCGCTGGAAGCGGATAACGCCGCCGAAACGGCCATCAGAGAAAGCACCGTCGTCGTAAGCGACTTCGGACGTGACCTTGAAGCCCGGAGCAACGGTGTAAACCACGTTGGCAGCAATACCGAAGTTCTCGTTTTCGTCGTAATCGACTTCCATGTTCAGGCCGATCTTGTCGTTGACGGTGTAGGAAGCGCCAGCCCAGATCGCATAGTTTCCGCCCCAAGGCTTGAAGCGCGAGGTCAAGAAGGTATCGTCTGTGCCGTAGCCGCCCATGACGAATACCGAGAAGGCACCAAGCGTTGCGTCAACACGCAGCTTGCCACCGAATTCATCGGTGGACTCGTCGTAGCCGACAACGCCGGTTACAGCAAAGTCACCAGCAGCATACTTGGCACCAACAACGACGTCCGGAACATAGCCTTCGCCGGTTGCGTTGTCATCTTCGAGCGAGATGATCGCCGAGAAGCCGTTTCCGCCAGTGAATGTGTAGCTGATGAGCGTGGTGTCAAACGGGCCGTAAGGAACGATACCGTCATTGATCACGGAGCCAGCGTATCCAGCAAACGTGGTGAATGCGGACTCGTCTTTGCCGACGCGCAGGCCACCGAGTTCGATGTATGCGAAGTTGAGCGAGTTAGAGTTGCCGCCTTCATCGCCAGTGCCGTCGGTGCCGAAGTTGAAGCGGGTTTCTGCATAAGTGCGCAGGGTACCGAGCTCGGTGTCAGCAGCGGTCGAAACCTGAAGGGAGAAGCGTGCATTCTTGTAGAACGCGTCGCCGTCGCCATCGCCGTCTGTGTCTTCGCCATTGCGATCGCCCAGACCGATGTCGTAACGGACATAGCCGCCGATCTTGAGGCAGGTTTCGGTGCCCGGGATGTAGAAGAAGCCAGCGCCGTATGCGTCGCAAACGCGGACGTATTCGACAGCTTCCGGCTCGGCGA
>JANPEK010000259.1:0-9891 GCA_031422915.1 Phyllobacteriaceae bacterium
CCCAGCCGACCGTGATGCCTTGGGCCTGCATTTCCTTGACGCGGGTGAGACCGCGGCGCTTGGGGTAGGTGTCATGGCGGCCCTGCAGCGTGATGTTGATCAGCGGATTGGGGATCGCCGTCATGCCGCTTTCGGCAATCAACGGCAGGAGTTTAGAAACGTAGTAATTGTCCATTGAGTGCATGGACGTCAGATGGCTCGCCGCAGCCCGCGCACCCAAACCGTGGCGGGTGACCTCGCAGGCCATCGTCTCGACATGGCGGCTCGTTGGATCGTCAGTCTCGTCGCAGTGGACGTCAAACATCAGCCCGCGCTCGGCAGCAATCCGGGCAAGATCGCGCATCGAGGCTGCACCATCCTCCATCGTGCGCTCGAAATGCGGAATGCCGCCGACCACGTCGACGCCCATGTCGAGCGCGCGTATCACATTGTCGCGCCCAGTCTTCGTGCGGTAAAGCCCGTCCTGCGGGAAGGCGACGAGTTGCAGCTCAATGTAAGGCGCGACGCGGCGCTTGACCTCCAGCATGGCCTCTACACCGCGCAAATGGTCAGGTGTCGTGTCGACATGGGTGCGGATGGCGAGCAGCCCCATGGAAGCCGCCCAGTCGCAATAGGTGACGGCACGGTCAACCATGTCATCGACAGTGGCGATGTCGCGCAGTTCACCCCAAAGACCGATGCCTTCGAGCAATGTGCCGGACGCATTGACGCGCGGGGTTCCATACGAGAGCGTTGCATCCATGTGGAAGTGCGGATCGACAAAAGGCGGCGACACGAGATCGCCGGTGGCGTCAATGACACGTTTCGCTTCTGCCTCGACCTTGCCAGTGGCCGCGATGCGGTCGCCCTTGATGGCGATGTCGGAAATGGTGCCGTCCGGCAGCGTGCCGCCCTTGACGATGAGATCGAACATCAACGCTCTCCCTTGTTGTAAGGCACCATCAGTGCGGCGGGCACTTCGGCGCGGCGCGACATCACGATGAGTGCGAGGATCGACAGCACATAAGGTGCCATCAGGAAAAACTGGTAGGGAATGTTGGCCCCGATCGGCGTTTGCTGCAGGCGGATTTGCAAGGCGTCAAACGCGGCAAACAGGATCGCGCCGATCAGCGCCTTGCCCGGCTTCCACGCGCCGAACACGACAAGCGCCACACAGATCCAGCCACGGCCGTTGACCATCTCGAAGAAGAACGAGGAGAAGGCTGACAGCGTCAGAAACGCGCCGCCGACTGCCATCAGGCCGGAGCCGATGATCACCGCTCCCATGCGCAGGCCGGTCACCGAAAGCCCTTGCGATTCCACAGCCGACGGGTTCTCGCCAACGGCACGGATGGCAAGGCCGAGCGGGGTGCGGAACAGCACCCAGAATGTCAGGATCGCAACAATGAAGGCGGCATAGGTCAGCGCTGTTTGCGAAAACAGCGCCGGGCCGAAAAACGGAATTTCTGACAAGAGCGGAATGTCGAGCGGCTGGAACGGCTCGATCTTCGGCGGGCTCGTGACTTCCGGCTGCATCAGCCGGTAGGTGAAGGACGAGGTGGAGGTCGCGAGCAGTGTCACGCCAAGCCCTACCACATGCTGGGAAAGGCCGAACGGCACGGTGAGCGTCGCGTGCAACAGGCCGAACGCCATGCCCGCAGCCATCGCGACCGCAACGCCGCCCCACAGCGGCATGCCTTGGTACACCGCCATCCAGCCGGTGAACGCGCCGATCACCATGATGCCTTCGATGCCGAGATTGAGCACGCCCGCCCGCTCGCAGATGAGCTCGCCCATAGTGGCGAAAATCAGTGGCGAGGCGATGCGGATGACGGCAGCCCAGAAACTGGCGGAAATCAGGATGTCCAACACTTCGCTCATCCGCGCACCACGCGAAACCGGGTCAGCGAAATCGCCAGCACCATGAACAAAAGAGCTGTCGCGAGCAGCATGTCGGCAATGTAGGTCGGCACGCCCGCCGCACGGCTCATGGCATCGGAACCGACGAAGATGCCGGCGACGAACAGAGCGGTGAAGACAACGCCAATGGGGTGCAGCAATGCCAGCATGGCAACGATGATGCCCGTGTATCCAAACCCCGGGGATAAATCGAGGCTGAGATGGCCTTTGAGCCCCGCAACTTCCGACCATCCGGCAAGTGCGGCAAGGCCTCCGGAGAGAAGCGCGGTCTTGATCAGTACGGAATTGACCGGCATTCCGGCAAAGCGGGCAGCCTGCTGGTTCTGGCCAACGGCGCGCATTTCAAAGCCGAGCGTGGTGCGGGTCTGAATAATCCAGACAATAAAGGCGGCAATCAGCGCAAGGCCAAATCCCCAGTGCAGGCGAAGGCCGGTGACGATGCGCGGCAATCGTGCTTCGGGGATAAGCGCCATCGACTTTGGCCAGCCCATGCCCGCCGGATCCTTCATCGGGCCTTCGAGCAGCCACGAGACGATCAAGAGCATGATGAAATTGAACAGCAGCGTGGTGACGACTTCATCGACGCCAAGTCTCGTCTTGAGGAGGACCGGGCCAAGCAAGACAAGCGCGCCGAAGAGCATTGCAGCAGCGGCGGAGACCGGAAGGACGAAGGGCGAGCCGATGGCACCGGTGCCGAGGAGCACGGCAACAATCGCTCCGGCATAGAGCTGTGCCTCCGCACCGATGTTCCAGAGCTTGGCCCGGAAGGCGACGGCAACGGCGAGACCGGTGAAGATCAGCGGTGTGGCGCGATTCAAGGTTTCCAGGAGGGCAAAGCGCGAACCGGCGGCGCCTTTGAGGATAAGTCCGAGCGTGGCAAAGGGATTGGCTCCGGCCGTGAGCGCCAGCAGCGAGGCAACCAGAACTGTCGCTGCCAAGGCTGCGGCTGGGTAGCCTAGCTGGCGCGCGAGCGTCGGGTTGGCAACCGGCTCAAGCCGCATGGCTGGCCTCGTCAAAACCGTGACCGGCCATCCAAAGGCCAAGCTCTGCAGATGTCTTGGACCCACGTTTGAAAGCGGGACTCAACCGGCCTTCCGAGACGACATGGATGACATCCGAGAGCGACTGGATTTCATCAAGGTCCTCGGAAATCAGCAGCACTGCCGCGCCGGCGTCCCGCGCGGCGATGAGGCGCGAATGGACATAGGCGATCGCTCCGACATCAAGGCCGCGCACCGGCTGGTTGGCGATGATGATCGCGGGCTTGGGCTCCAGCACCCGGCCGAGAATGAGCTTCTGCATATTGCCGCCCGAGAGCAGCCGGATGCGTGCCGATGGGCCCGGACAACGCACATCGTATTTTGCGATGATATCGCTGGCGAAGCCTTCCGCCGCCTTCCAGTCCATCCAGCCGCGTCTGGAGAAATCGTCGCGGAAATAGCCTTCAAGCACAGCGTTTTCGGTAAGGTTGAAATCTGCAATTGTACCGGTCTTGTGCCGGTCTTCAGGTATGCGGGCGATCCCCGAACCGATGGCCGTGCGCGGCGACCAGTGTGGAACCTTGTGGCCAAGCACGACAATTTCACCCGAGGCCGGAACGGCAAGGCCGGACACAAGATCGGCAATCGCGGCCTGCCCGTTGCCGGACACGCCGGCGAGCCCGACGATCTGGCCGGAACAAAGATCGAGAGTGACGGATTTGAGACCGGGGGAGGAGCCCTTGTCCGGGGTTCTGACGGACTGGAACCGGAACAGTGCCGGACCAGCATCACGATAGTCCGCTTTGGGCATGGCCACCGTGCCGCCGACCATCATGGCCGCGAGTGATGCGCGGTCGGTGCTGCGGGTGTCGACTTCGCCGACGACCTTGCCGTGGCGCAAGACGACGCAGCGGTCGGCGATGGCCATGACCTCGTGCAGCTTGTGCGAGATGAACACGACGGAAAGACCGAGCGAAATGGCCTTGCGCAAGGTCTCGAACAGCGCATCGGTTTCCTGTGGAGTGAGCACTGCAGTCGGCTCATCAAGAATCAGGATTTTCGCATCTCGGTAAAGCGCCTTGAGGATTTCCACTCGCTGGCGCTCACCAACCGAAAGCGAGCCGACGCGGGCGTCCGGATGAACGGCAAGGCCGAAATCCCGTGAAAGCGCTTCAACTTTGGCCTTCGCAGCAGTGCGGCCGGACCGGTGCGAGAACAAGGATTCGGTGCCAAGCCGGATATTGTCCATCACTGACAGATTGTCGGCGAGCGTAAAGTGCTGGTGCACCATGCCGATGCCGGCCTCAAGCGCGGCGCGCGGATTGCCGGGCGGCAAGGGCTTGCCGAATGCTTCAACACTTCCTTCGTCGGCAACATAGTGGCCGAACAGGATGTTCATCAAAGTGGTCTTGCCCGCACCATTTTCGCCGAGCAGGGCGACCACTTCGCCGCGCTTCAGCCCAAGGCTGATTTCATCGTTGGCGACGAGCGGGCCGAAACGCTTGGTGATGCGGTCGAGGCGCAGGACAATCTCCCGCGCCCCGGCCATGGTTTGGTTCACGAGGATTTAGGCTCGTTGTCGTTGACTTCGACAGTAAATGAACCGTCCTTGATGGCGGCGGTTTTCTCCTCTACCAGCTTCATGGCTTCCGGCGGCACTTTGCCTTCAAATGTGCCGAGCGGAGCCAGCGCGCAGCCGCCTTCCTTCAGGGTCGAGTAGATGCCGTAATTGTCGGCCTTGAACGCGCCGCCTTGCACGGCGGCGATTGCCTTCTGCAAAGTCGGCTCAAAGTTCCAGAGGGCCGAGGAAACGACAGTTTCGGGATAGTCCTTCTGCGTGTCGATCACATTGCCGATAGCCAGAACCTTGCGCTCTTTCGCGGCATCCGAGACGCCGAAGCGCTCGGCATACATCAGGTCCGCCCCGCCATCGATCATGGCGAATGCGGTTTCTTTGGCCTTGGGCGGATCAAACCACGAGCCGATGAAGGCGACCTGGAACTTGATGTCCTTGTTCATTTCCTTGGCGCCCACCATGAACGCGTTCATCAGCCGGTTGACTTCCGGGATCGGAAAACCGCCGACCATGCCGATGTTGCCCTTGGTCATGGAGCCGGCGATGATGCCGGAAAGATAGGCTGCGTCCTGGATGTAATTGTCGAACACGGCAAGGTTCGGGTTCTTGCCATCCGGCAGGAACGACGAGCCGAGGAGAAACGCGACGTCCGGATATTCGGCGCAAACTTCGCGTGCCTCGGCTTCAGCGCCGAAGATTTCGCCGACGATCAGTTTGACGCCAGCTTCACAATATTCGCGCATGACGCGCGGATAGTCGGTGTTGGCGACATTTTCGGTGAAGGTGTAATCGACCTGTCCGGCAGCCTTGGCGGCCTCCGCAGCCTGATGGATGCGGCTGACCCACTGCTGCTCGACCGGCACGGTATAAATGCCGGCCATCTTGATCGGATCGGCGGCGAAGAGCGCTGTTGGCAGAACAGACCCCAGAGCCAGTGTGGCCGTTCCGAGCATCAGATTGCGGCGAGAAATATTTAGATGACGAGTGTCCATGTGTATTCCCCTGTTTTGGTGTGACCGGTCCCGGTTCTCTTATTTTGACCAGACGGTAAAACCTTTTCGCAAGGCGCACAAGGCGATGAATCGATCAAATTCTGCGCGCGCAGTGTGATCGCCAAGTAGTCCGGAAATCATCTGGACAAAGCTGATCTTTCATACTGATATAACAGTTGAACGAGAAGGAGATTTCAGTGAAGCGCAGACGGTTTGACCGGATTGGCAATGGCGGGATCGAGTTTACCGAGCTTGGCTTCGGGTCTGCACCGCTTGGCAATCTTTACAGGGCGATTTCTGACAGCGACGCGCAGGCTGTGCTCGAGGCGGCGTGGGACAGCGGTTGCCGTTACTACGACACCGCGCCGCTCTATGGTCTCGGGCTCGCTGAGACCCGTCTCAACGCGTTCCTGCGTGGCAAGCCTCGCGATGAGTATATCGTGACCACCAAAGCCGGGCGATTGCTTGAGGTTTGCAAGCCTCAAGAGCGCACAGGGATCGGCAAGTTTTTCGACACGCCAACCCGCCGCGAGGTGTTTGACTATTCCTACGACGGCGTGATGCGTTCGCTCGATGCCTCGCTGGAGCGGCTTGGATTGGACCGGGTTGATATCCTTCTTGCGCATGACCTTTGCATATTCACCCATGGCAGCAAGGCGGCATCTGACGCGAGGATCGAGGCGTTCATGCGCTCGGGCTATTATGCGTTGCTGTCGCTGCGCGATCAGGGCGTCATCAAGGCGTTTGGCGCGGGGGTCAATGAGTGGGAGGTTTGCCAGATCCTTGCCGAGCGTGGCGACTTTGATCTGTTCCTGCTCGCCGGGCGCTATACGCTTTTGGAGCAGGAATCGCTGACGAGCTTTCTGCCGCTGTGTGAAAAGCGTGGCATCGGAATCATTCTTGGCGGGCCCTATAATTCCGGCATTCTGGCGACGGGAGCCAAAGCAGGTGCGAACTACAATTACTCCGCAGCGCCTAATAATGTGATTACCCGCGTGTCGCGCATAGAGGCGATCTGTAACAGCCACGGCGTTGCGATGATCAGCGCGGCGTTGCAGTTTCCGCTGTTTCACCCGAGCGTCGTCTCGGTCATCCCTGGCGGGCAGAGCGTTGACGAAGTCAAACAGAACCGGGCCATTCTGGATGCCAAAATTCCTGTGGCGCTGTGGCATGATCTGAAGGCGCAAGGACTGATCCGGCAGGACGCGCCGACGCCATGATCAAGGTGGATGCGCACCAGCATTACTGGAACCCGGCGCGGGGCGATTATCACTGGATGCCGCAGGATCATCCGGTGTTGACGAAAACGTACGGACCGGGCGATCTCACGCCGTTGATTGAGGCTGCCGGGATTGGCAAGACCGTGCTGGTGCAGGCGGCGCAGAGTGTCGAGGAGACCGAATATCTCCTTGGCATCGCCGATGCGACGCCGTCGGTGCTGGCCGTGGTCGGGTGGATTGATTTTGAGAACCGGCATCATCTGCGGCACCTGCTGCGGCTTGCCAAGCATCCGAAATTTGCCGGCGTCAGGCCGATGATCCAGGATATCGCTGATGACGGCTGGATGCTGCGCGATGATGTGCAGTGGGCGTTTGCGGCACTCGTCGATCTTGACCTGACATTCGACGCGCTCGGCTTTCCGCGCCATCTGCGCAATTTTCATGCGATATTCGAGCGCTACCCGCAGTTGCGCGCGGTGGTTGACCATTGCATGAAGCCGCAGATTGAGGGTGGCGGATCTGACGATGCCGGGTTTGAGTTTTGGGCAAGCGGGATGACGCGGATTGCGCAGGACACCAGCGCATATTGCAAGCTTTCCGGGCTTGTGACAGAGGCCGGTGATGGATGGACTGTCGAGACGTTGCGGCCCTATGCAGCGCATGTGCTGTCCGTGTTCGGGCCGCATCGCGTCATGTGGGGTTCGGACTGGCCGGTGTGCCTGTTGCAATCGCAGTATGCGCAGTGGCATGACGCAGCGCTGGCGCTGTGCGGGCATTTGAGTGACGCAGAGAAATCGATGATCTTCGGCGGCAATGCGATGGCGTTTTACGAGCGCTGACAGTTTATCTACATGGTGGCGCCGATTTGCCATGGGACAAACTCATTGTCGCCGAGGCCCAGTGCTTCGCTCTTGCTTTTCTTGCCGGATGCGACGGCGATGACTTCATCGAGGATGGCCCTGCCTTTGTCTACAATGGAGACGCCGCTGTCGATGATGTCGCCGCAGTTGATGTCCATGTCCTCTTCGAGCATGCGGAACATCGCCGTATTGGTTGCAAGCTTGATCGTCGGTGCGGGCTTGGACCCGAATGCGGAGCCGCGCCCGGTGGTGAACACAACGAGCTGCGAACCTGATGCGATCTGGCCGGTGGCGGAGACCGGGTCGTAGCCAGGCGAATCCATGAACACGAAGCCGCGCTTTTTGACCTTCTCAGCATAGAGCAGCACATCGGCGAGCGCCAGTGTGCCCCCCTTGGCCGCCGCGCCGAGCGACTTTTCCAAGATCGTCGTCAGGCCACCGGCCTTGTTGCCGGGCGACGGATTGTTGTCCATCGAGCCGCCGTTCACGGCTGTGTAATTCTCCCACCAGCGAATGCGGGCGATCAGCTTTTCGCCGACTTCGGTTGACGATGCGCGGCGGACCAACAATTGCTCGGCGCCGTAGATTTCCGGCGTTTCCGACAAGAGCGCGGTGCCGCCGTGGCGCACCAGAAGGTCGGTCATCGCGCCAAGCGCAGGATTTGCCGTGATGCCGGAGAAGCCATCCGAGCCGCCGCATTGCAGGCCGAGTGTCAACTCGCTGATGGGGATTGCGACACGCTGAACGTTGTTGACGGCAGGCAAAAGTGCCTTGATCGTTTCAATGCCGGCGGCGATGGTCTTGCGTGTGCCTCCGGCCTCCTGAATGGTCAGCCCGTGAAAGCGCTCATGGCCTGAAGACCCGAACATCGCCTTCATGCGGCCGATCTGCATGACTTCGCAGCCCAGACCCACAAAGATGGCCGCGCCAACATTCGGGTGCGTGGCATGGCCCCACAGAACGCGTTGGAGGGCGTCATAGCCCTCGCCGGAGGCTGCGATGCCGCAGCCGGTGCCATGCGCGAGCGCAATGACGCCATCAACATTGGGATAGTCATCGAGAATGCCGGACCTGTTGCAGTGATCGGCAATGTGGCGAACCACGGTTGCCGAGCAGTTCACCGTGGCGCAGAGCGCGATGTAGTTGCGCGTGCCAGCGCCGCCGTCGGCCCGGAGGTAGCCCATGAAGGTCGGGCGTCTGGCCTCCGGCAAATAGTCAACAGGCGCAAAGTCCTCGCCGACATGATAATCTTGGTCGTGCGCGCCCATCGAGCAATTGTGGGTGTGGATATGATCGCCAACCACAATCGGCTCTGATGCATAGCCGATAATCTGGCCGAACTTGAATATTGGCGAACCCGGCGGAATGTCGCTGGTGGCAATTTTGTGGCCGGACGGCGTGTTGCGCGCAAGGGCATTGCCGGAGCCCGCAGGCCTTGCGCCCGCCGGGAACGCTCTGGTCAGGACAATGACATTGTCTCTGGCGTGCAGTCGAATCGTGCCATCGCCTGCGCTCATGGCCGGGACCTTTCGGACATCTGGCGTATATGGTCCGGCCCGTCATGCATCGACATCGACCAGACTGCGGTTTTCCACGACGCTCTGGGCGTCCAGAACGGCGATGGCGCTCTTGTAGGCTGAATCCAGATGGGCGCGCATGGCAGCACCCGCCCGCTCCGGATCACCGCTGTTGAGCGCGCGGACAATTTCCCTGTGCTGGTCAAGCGTCGCCTCCCCCTGTCCCGTGCGCGGCAACGTCATGTGGCGGCAGCGGTCGATCTGGGCCTTCGATATTTCGATGGTCTTCCACAGTCGTGGCAAATTGCTGATCATGGCGATGTGCCCGTGAAATTCATCATCGGCGCTAATGGCTTCCACATACTGGCGGCGCTCCAGCGCCCGCGCATGCTTGTGCATGATATCGGCCAGCCGGTCGGTGTGGGACTGGCTTATGCGGGAGGCGGCCTGACAGGCACTTTCGACTTCGAGCGCGCGGCGAATCAAATAGGATTCAAAGATTTCGCTGCGGTCAATGCGCGCCGCGCGGGTGGCCGATTGCGCAATGACTTCAACCAGATGCTCGTCGCTCAGTTTCTTCACAGCCTCACGCACCGGCGTGCGCGATACAGACAGCTGCGCAGCGATATCCTTCTCGTCAATGGTCTGGCCCGGCTTGATCGCACCGGTGAGAATCAGCGTTCTGACAATTGAATAAATCTGCTCACGCAAAGAAATGCGCCGGTCCAGCTGGGTGTTTGACAATTCAAAAGCCATGACTGTGATACTAATATAATAGTTCTGGACAGCAAGAGGAAATTGAGTTTAGCTGAAGGAAATTTCGAGTGCGTCTGGGAGGACACATGAG
>JANPEK010000260.1:0-10277 GCA_031422915.1 Phyllobacteriaceae bacterium
GGGCAGGTTTCCACCCTCTGCGCTGCCCCTCATCCGACCGCTACGCGGCCACCTTCTCCCCGCAAGCGGCGGGGAGAAGGGAATTGCGCAATGTTGGCAGGTGTCCCCTTCTCCCCGCCGTTTGCGGGGAGAAGGTGTCACGAAGTGACGGATGAGGGGTAGCGCCGAGGTTCAAAAATTGTCCGACCTACTCCCCTACTGCCGCCGGAAATCCTTCACACCTGAAGTCGTCCCATCCGCGTAAGTCACCTCGACCGTCATCGATTTCACATCCTCTCCGACCTTGAAATAGGGCTGGAAATCATACGGCATTTCAAACGGCTTGGCCGGGTCGCACGGCGGCAGCTTCAGCGTTTCAGTTGGCGCAGCGCCGTTGAAGCCATACTTCACATCTTTGATCCCGCAGGAAAACGTCGCAAGCTGGGTGAAATAGAGATTGCCGCGGAAGCCTGATGCGTCGAACGCGATCCAGCTGGTCCACGTCTGCTCGACCATCATTTTCTGCGACGCAATCAGCGCCGCGTCCGGATTAAAGGCGACGGTGAACGGGCCATTCTCCTGACCGCGCAAATCCACATATTTCAGCTCGACCTCGCCCGCCGAGGCGTCGCCGGGCAGTTGGAACGAAGGGTTGACCATCTTCTTGCCGGTGCGCGGATCAGTATAGTCCACCGTGCCGGTATCTACGAACTGGCCCACATTCTTCATGCGCCAGGAAAGCGCCGTTGCCGGTTCCGGCAACGAAACTGTCACCTGCCAACCCGCGCCGGCGCGCATCGGGCTGATGGTTGGCGCAGCGAACGCGTCAAGGTCGCCGAGCGCGGTCAGCCGCGTCTGCGCCCGGCCCGCCCACTCGGCCAGCGCTGTTTGATCGACAAAATATTTCACCAGACCGCCTGATTTCTCAGCCGCCAGAAATGCGTCCAGCGCCGTCTTTTCCGCGCGCTTTTGGCTGAGGCTGCGCTCGCCCAGCCGGTCTTCCGAAAATTCCTCCGAAAGCGCGAACTGCGCCGGGCCAAAGTCTGGATTGGCCTTGGCGAATTTCTCAAGCGCGGCCGTGCGCTGGCTTTCGTCAAGCAACTGCGTCCAGACCAGTTCGAGTGACTTTGTCTTGTTGGTTTCCCGCATCGCGCCCAGAACCTCGCGCGCACCGGCCCTGCCCTCGCTCACTTTCAACAGCGTTGCAAACCGCGCATAGGCATCGACCGCATCGACATTGAAGCGAGCAAACCCGACATAGGCCTGCCGTGCATTCAACACATCGCCGCCGAGCTCATGAATGCGGGCATTGTGGTAAAACTGGTCCGGGCGTTCAGGGTTGGCAATAACGCCGCCCTGACTGCCGAGCGTCTTGAACCCGGCTGCGATCTCCTCGACAGCTGCCGCGATCTCTGTCGTCTGCTTTTTCACTTCCTCAGTCTGCTGCTGGATGACTTCCGTCTGCTGCTTCACCTCGGCTGTCTGCTTCTGCGTCTCCGCGCCCTGCTGCTTGACGTCCTCCGTCTGCTTCTTGATCTCTTCCGTCGTCTGCTTCACTTCAGCCGTCTGCTTTTGCGTTTCCTCGCCTTGCTTCTGCACGGCCTCAGCGGTCTCTTGCACCTGCTTGGTCACCGCAAGGTTTTCCGACACGGTCTTGTCGATCTTGTCGACCTTTGCCGCGATCAAGCCGAGGCTCTCCTGCATCTGGCTGACCGCAGGCACGAGCTTGGCAATGATGCCGTTTTCGGCGTCCTGCGATTTTTGCAGCGAGTAGATGCCGCCCGTCACCACGCAGGTGATCAGGGCAAATACAATGGCGGGCACGCCCCGGTCAGCCGCCAGCAGCCTGAACAGTGTCGCAAGAGCAAGGAGCGCAGCGACCGCGAGCGCCACAAGCGCGAGATAACCGGCGAAGGGGCCAAGCGGATTGAGCACGTCAGCCGTGAATCCGCCGATCGCGCCAATGCCAGTCGCCCACTTCCCCGATTTTGTGAATGAACTGCGCGCCAGCGAGGAAAAGCTTGTGTAAGACATTCAGATCAACCCCCAAGCAAGTTTCATGCGCCCGAGCCGAGACTAGCTTTGGCTGGTGGAATTGAAAAGCCATGTTTTGGCATCGCCACTTGTGTCAACAAAAAGCAAAAAGGCGCAGCTTTCGCCACGCCTTCATGCACATGAAGAAAGGTTGGTCGATCAGTTGAACGTGTATGTCACACGTGCGACGATCTTTTGCGTGCTCACGTCGAGCGGCAGATCGCCAAAGTTCTTGTATTTCGTGTAGGTGTAATCGGTGCCGAGCGAGACTTTGCTGGTCAGCGCATATTCCAGACCCGCGCCGAATTGCAGTGCCGTGTCCTTCGAGTTTGCGGGCGGCAGATTCACCGTTGTGCCGTGCTGGAAGCCAAGTGAACCGTATCCGAAAATCTTGTCATTGGCCCAGCCTGCCCGGACGCGGCCGGTGTAGAGATATCTCGACTTGATACCGGAGCCGTCTGTGAACAAAATGTCCGCGTAGTCGAAGCCGCCTTCAACACCGGCGACAAAATTGCCCCATTGTTTGTTGTAACCAGCGTAGCCGCCATAGACCCAGTCTTCGCCGGTGGCAGGGATTGTGTCTTCGAGGAACCCGTAGCCAACCGCCGCGCCGACGTAAAATCCGCCCCAGCGCTCAGCGACCGGCGCTGCTGCCTCTTCGGCCTCGATAACTTGCGGGTCACTCGGCATATCCTTGGCAACATCGTCGGCGGCATAGACACCAGAGGTCATCAGGGCGAGGCATGCTGTCAAAATCAACGGTTTCATCGGATGTACCAACCACACAACGACCCGACACGGGTCCACTGCATGCATCATGAAGGAACATGGTAAACAAACCGTTTCCGTCTTTTGACCGCGCTTACGAACGATTTACCATGCTGCCGTGATCGACAAACATCAAATTAAAACAATCTCTTGGCTTGGATACGAATGCGTTTTATGCTGCCTTGAATTGATCAAGGTGGTTGATGCTTGCGCCTGTATCGAGCATGTCGGCAGTGCGCGAAAGCAGAAATGCCGGGATGTCTTCTGCCCGCAGCGGCTTGGCAAAGAAATAGCCTTGCAGCTGGTCGCAGGCGATGGCGCGCAGGAAGTTGACCTGCTCCTGCGTCTCGACGCCCTCTGCCGTAATCCTGATGCCAAGCGTCTTGCCAAGTGATCCGATGGTGCGAAGCACATCGCGCGCAGCCTTGTCTTCATCGATTGCCGAAATGAACGACTTGTCGATCTTGATCTTGTCGAACGGAAACTTGAGCAGGTAGGACAGGCTTGAGTAGCCGGTGCCAAAATCATCCATGGCGATCGAGACGCCGATTTCCTTCAGGCGCATCAGTGTCGCCAACACCTCGTCAGGACGGTCAATCAACAGGCTTTCGGTGATTTCGAGTTCCAGCCGATGCGGTGCCAATCCGGTCTCGGCCAATGCGGATGTCACCACATCAACGATCCGGTCCTTGTCAAACTGCGGTGCCGAAAGGTTGACCGCCACGGTCAAATGGCTTGGCCAGGATGCAGCCTTGCGGCAGGCTTCGCGGATAACCCATTCGCCAATTGACTTGATCAGCCCGGTGTTCTCGGCAATCGGCACAAATTCGGCCGGCGAAATGCGGCCGCGTATCGGGTGGTTCCAGCGCAACAGCGCCTCGAATCCGACCGCGGCGTTTTCTTCCGTGCCCATAAGCGGCTGGTAGAACAGCTCGAGCTCCCTGTTTTCCAGCGCGAATTTGAGGTCAAACTCCAGCGCGCGCCGTTCGCGGGCCTGGCTGTCCATGCCGGCCTCAAACACCTTGTAGGAATTGCGGCCGCCTTCCTTGGCGCGGTAAAGTGCAAGATCAACGTTGCGCAACAACTGGTCCGGGCGCGTGCCGTGACGCGGCGCGATGGCCATGCCGATGGACACGCCAACCGACATCTTCTCGCCGTCAAACTCGAACGGCTCGACAATCGCCTTCAGCACCTGATGCGCCAACCCTTCCATGTCTTCGATGGTCACGGACTTTGGAATGAGGATGGCGAATTCATCGCCGCCGAGCCGCGCGGCAAACGCCCCTTGCGGCACAATCGAGCGCAACCTTGCCGCGACTTCGACCAGCAGCTTGTCACCCATGGGATGTCCGAATGTGTCATTGACCGCTTTGAAATGATCAAGGTCGAGGAACATCAGCGCAAATTGCGCGCCGTAACGTTCGAGCCTCGTGACATTCTGGTGCAAAAGTTCCGTGAAGTGCGCGCGGTTCAACAGGCTGGTCAGCGCATCATTGTGCGCCAGAAAGCTGATGCGCTCATCGGATTTCTTCTGCAGCGTGATGTCGGAGCCGACGCCGTGATAGCCGGAGAATGTGCCGTTCTCATCGAAATTCGGCGTTCCGGTCATTGACCACCAGTGCAGATCGCCCTTCAGCTTGATCGGAACCTGCAGGTCGTTGAATGACACCTGACGGTCCATCGAGCCGAGCATGACGTCAACGGACGGGTGCGCCGCGCTGTCGTCATGTGTGAACAGGGTCTTGATGTCCAGTTCCAGAATGCGCGCCTTTGACCTTGATGAGACCTCGCAAAAACGCTCCGACGGTCGGAGGAATTGGCCATCCGGGGCCGTTTCCCACAGCCAGTCGCTGGAATGCTTCTCAAAGTCCCTGAGCAGCAGCGAAATCGTTTTCTGCTGCTTTTCAACCTCATGTCCGGAAACAACCACCCGCACCATTGAGCGGGTCTGACTGATTGCGGTGGCAATGATGAATATGACATAGAGCACTAGTGCAAATGCCATCAGCAATGCCTGGCTTGAACCAGATGCCATCAATGCCGAGAATGACGAGATCATGATCGGCAGGAGGAACGCTCCGGCCATCATCGGCATCGGTGCCAGGGCAAATCCGCCGACACAGAATATGCCGGCGATCGATGCTGACACCATGATCAATTGCTGCGGCGATTCTATATAGGCAAGAATTGGCGGGATGGCCGCCCAAAGCATGCCCAAAATCATCGCCACGAATACAAATGGCAGCTGTCGGCGCGCCGAGTTCTTGTTCTTGCGCCAATCCGACATGTCAGACCGCGCCATCTTGCGCCACACGGCCATGCCGATCAGGCATATTGAACACAGCATGACATAAAGCAGCGTCTTGGAGGCAAGGTAGGGGCCGTTTGACACCGCGACATAGTTGACGCTGGCCAGAAAAATGTTGCCGAGCAACAGGGACGGCACGAGGCGGGAGGTCGCCTTCAACTGTTCAAATTCGAGCTGGCTGCGCACTTCTGTTGACAGGCCGCCGAGGTTGGCTGCCTGATCGAACATGGTCTTGCCGCTTGTCGTCAGTTGATCGAATTTCATGCTCTTCGCCCGTTCCCATACGTGTTTTCAAAGGTAGCGGCCCCGGGTTTACGAAACCCTGTTTTGCCGGAACTTCGCGGAAACATGACCAACAATTGGTAAATGCGGCCAGTTTTATCAGTGACATTTACCGATCATTCTTCATGCTTGGCGAAAGCTTGGCGCGCTATCGTCGAATTCAACCAATTGGCAAGCAAAAGCCCCGCATGACTGTTCCATACAAAAAGGGCTCACAGGGGCGTGAACACAAATGGCATCATCATACGGACTGGAAGACTCAAATCTCAATCTGCCGCCGGAGGCACTGACGGGCAGCCTGCGCGACTATCGTGAACCGGGCGGCCGGGATCTGCTCAACCGGGCAGACGGCTTCTATGCTTGGCAGGATTTGCGCCGCCAGCATCAATTGTGGCCCTACTCCAAGTCCACAGACACCGCACCAAAGACCACATGCATTGCACGTGATGATCTGGGCGGCATTGTTGAAGGCGTCAATTTTGCCTCACAAGACTATTTGAGCCTTTCCTCGCATCCGCATGTGAAAGAAGCCGCCATCGAGGCTGTCAAACAATATGGCGTTCACAGTGCCGGCTCTGCGGCCTTGCTTGGCAACACCAAGAATTCGCTGATCCTGGAAAAAACGATCTCGAACTTCACCAGTGGCCGTGAAATCGTGCTGTATCCAACCGGATGGTCGGCAGGCTTTGCCGCAGTGCAGGGCTTTGTGCGCACCAACGATCACGTGGTCCTGGATGTGCTTGCCCACTCCTGTCTCCAGGAAGGTGCTCGCGCTGCAACCGGCAACATCCATTTCCACGGCCATCTCAATGTGAAGGGCCTCGAGCGCCGGCTGCAGAAAATCCGTGCGAACGACACGGAAAACGCAATTCTGGTGGTCACCGAAAGCCTGTTCTCGATGCATTCCGATACGCCGGACATTCACGCCCTGAAAGCGGCATGCAATGAATATGGCGCGACGCTGCTGGTAGACTGTGCCCATGATTTCGGCTGCATCGGTGATGACGGCCTCGGTCATATCGGCCTGCAGAACGCGATGGACTGCGCTGACATCGTGATCGGTTCATTCTCCAAGACGTTCGCATCCAACGGCGGCTTTATCGCCGTGCGCAACCGCGCGCAGAAAGAGTATCTGAAATATTATTCGGCAACGCAGACGTTCTCGAATGCCCTGTCGCCGGTTCAGGCCGCGTCAGTTCAAGCTGCGTTCGATATTGTAGCCTCGCAGGAAGGCCGTGACCGTCGCCGTTCGCTGATGGACAACATCCTCTATATGCGTGCGGAGATGGGCAAGATGGGCTTGGAAACGCTTGGTGATCCCTCACCCATCGTGCCTGTCCGGGTCGGTACCGAAGGTCAGGCGCGAATCGCATCCTGGCGTTTGAATGAACTCGGTGCCATCGCCAATCTGGTCGAGTATCCGGCTGTGCCGCAAGGTGGTGCCCGTTTTCGTGTGCAAGTGATGGCAAATCATACGCGTCAGGAAATTGACCTTTTGATCAAAGCCATGGTAAAAGCGATGCAGTTGGCTGAAGCGGACTTCCGCCCCTACCGCTCGGTGGCAACGATTGCACAGCAGCCTGTGAAGGTTGCCGCGTGACCTTTGGGGATAAAAATGACGCCAACATTATTGGCCGTAGACGATGATGCATCTTCAGCCGAGTTGATCGTGCGCATTGCCGAGCGCTGCGGGTTCGAGGCTTTTGCAACTTCGGACCCGAGGGGCGTGCTGGAATTGATCCGGCAGTTGAACCCGGCGATTGTTTCCATCGATGTGCGCATGCCGAACATTGATGCTGACGGGCTGCTTGCCTTGCTGGCGGAAAAGGGCTTCCCCGGCAAAATCCTGATCGTCAGCGGGCAGGATTCAGACACGCTTCGCGCCGTTGCCAACAATGGCGAACGCCTTGGCCTCTCCCGCCCCGAAACCATGCAAAAGCCGATTGACATTCAGGTCCTGCGGCAGTTTCTCGGCAACATCTGGAAAGAAATCAAGCCGCAGGTGGCTTGATTTGTGAGCTGGAAGTTACCCGATGAATGCAACAGCGAATTGTCTCCTTCGCCGGTTTTTTGATTGCGCCCGCTTTTATTTCTGGGCGCAAATTGTTGATGAAAGTCAAATCTGACTGCGGAGCGCCGGTTCCCTGTCCCATTGACGTGTGGATGCAGCATCCACAAACGCGGTATTTTTGCCTGAAAGTGTGACGGTTCCTACGTCCAGTTCGATTGCGGCTTTCTGCAGAAGCGGCAGCGCCTCGTCGGTGAATCCAATCGCCTTCAAGTGGCCATATGCATCCCGCACGAAATCGACCGCAGCCGCTTCCTTGAGCAGGTCCGCGCAGCCGGCTTTCGAAATCACGAGGGCGACGGCGTCAAACAGAACTGACGGCGTTCCAGCCAGTTGGCCATCGGCCTTCATCAGCGATCCGTCCTTGAGCGTCACGCCGCCGATCTTCGGGGCGATAATCTTGACACTGGCTCCCGCACCCTCAACTGCCGTCTTGACCGCCTTGACCAGTGAACCATCTGATCCGTCGGTCACAAGAATACCCACGGCGCGGCCTTCAAGTGTCGGCGGGTATTTCCCAATCAGGCGAAGGGCTGGCGAAGCGCTCATGTCGATGGGGTCAACTGCCGCCTGCGACCGTTCCGGTAGGTCCATATTCAACCCTTTGGCGACACGGGCCGCAAGCGCGCCGTCAACATTGAGAAGGTTGGCCAGAATACGAAGCCGGACATGTTCAAGCGTCACTTTTGAAAGTTCGAACACGAGAGCACTTGCGATATGCGTTTGCTCGATTTCAGATTGCGAGAGATAAAACAGCCGGGCGTGGCTGTAGTGATCCGCAAACGATTCCGCGCGCAGGCGCACCTTACCGCTCTCTACCGGTGCAGCGAAGGTGCGGAAACCCTGTTTCGGGTCTTCTCGTGGCCCGCCGTCTTCGCCTGCCTCTGAGAGGCTGTTTGGTTCATAGTTGGCGCGTCCGGTGAAAACCTGCGTTTGCATTTGACCATCGCGTTGCATGTTCTGGAATGGACAACCCTTCGCCTGATTGATCGGAATCTGATGAAAATTCACCGTCCCGAGGCGCGAAAGCTGGGTATCCTGATACGAAAACAACCTGCCTTGAAGCAAAGGATCCTCTGAAACGTCGATGCCCGACGGCATATTCGTCGGCAGAAAGGCCACCTGTTCTGTTTCAGCAAAAAAGTTGTCAGGGTTGCGGTTGAGTACGAATTTGCCAATGAATCTGATCGGAACCAGCTCTTCAGGGATCACTTTGGTCGCGTCAAGTATGTCGAAAGGGAGCGCATCCGCATCAGCTTGGCTGAGCAGTTGCACACCGAAGTCCCATTCAGGAAAATTGCCCGATGCGATGGCCTCATGAAGGTCACGCCGGTGATAATCAGGGTCCGCACCAGCGATCTTGACCGCTTCATCCCAGACCGTTGACTGCAAACCGAGCTTCGGACGCCAGTGAAATTTGACAAAAGTCGCCTCATCAGCCGCGTTCACCAGCCGGAATGTGTTGACGCCAAATCCTTCCATCATGCGCAGCGAGCGTGGAATGGTGCGGTCAGACATTGCCCACATGATCATGTGGGTTGATTCCGGCATCAGACCAATAAAGTCCCAAAACGTGTCGTGCGCGCTTGCTGCTTGCGGATAGCCCCGGTCAGATTCCATTTTTACCGCGTGTATAAGGTCCGGAAATTTGATCGCATCCTGAATGAAGAAAACCGGTATGTTGTTGCCCACAAGGTCCCAGTTGCCTTCGCTGGTATAAAACTTGATGGCGAAACCGCGTACGTCCCGTGGTGTGTCCACGGACCCCGCGCCCCCGGCGACTGTGGACATGCGGACAAAAATGTCAGTCTTCACACCGACCTTGGTCAATATGCCGGCGCGGCTGAATTCTTCCAGCGAGTCTGTCAGCTCGAAGTACCCATGTGCTGCAGAACCCCGCGCGTGCACAATGCGCTCCGGAATGCGTTCATGATCGAAGTGCTGGATCTTCTCGCGCAACACGAAATCCTCAAGGAGACTTGGACCTCGTGGCCCGGCCTTGAGCGAATTCTGATTGTCGCTCACGGCCACCCCGTGATTGGTTGTCAATCTGTCATCCGACTTCGACGCTCTCTGGTGTACTTCTCCACCGGTGCCGATGGTTGTGCGCGATGCATTGTTGTCTTTCCGGTGAGAGGTCATTTAATCCAGTTCCTTCTTAACAGCGCAGTCGTTTTGGGCAATTGCTAGCCAAGTCGCACGCCTGTCTCCAGACCGGAACGGCCATGGGGCGCAAATGTTCCGGCGCTCACGTTCTGAAACTTTTGCCTTTGCCGCAAAGCGGAAGAGGGGCATCGTGCGACGCAGAGGCACTAACAATTCTTATGATTATTTTCCTATTTACTATTGACACACAGAAGAACTAGTGCATCTTGTTCGCATTGTGTTCAACAAGGGAAAAGGCATACAGTGAACTGGGAAATGGCCATAACCCGCAACCAAGCTTTGCTCCTCGGCATCATCGCCGAGTTGTTCGCAATGCTGCGCAGAAACGGCCGCGCTCTTCCCCTCTACCGCGAAGCGGGAGAGGCTGCTTCGCAAAGCGAAGCGGTGAGGGCGAGTCAGCCGGACAAGGGCAATGCAAACGCAAACTCCAGCACAACCTTCACCCTCCCACGCCACCTCTACGCCGCCATCCTCCTCATCCTGCGCCCGACCGAATCCGCCATCCGCCGCCTCATCGTCATCGCCGCGCGCGGCATCGTCATCAAGTTCCGCCCCGCACGCCCGCTCCCCGCATTCTTTGCATCCTTCGCCTCTCGCACCGGCTCATACACGCCGTCTTTCCAACTCATCGACCCACTCAAATATTTCGACGAAGACGCTTGGGAAAACGAG
>JANPEK010000261.1:0-25256 GCA_031422915.1 Phyllobacteriaceae bacterium
CCTCAGCTGGTCGTCGCAGGCGCGGGGCTATTTCCTGCCCGAAGACCTGCGTAACCGCCTGCCAGCCGATATCGGCCCGGAAACCTGCTTCGGCTCCGCCGCCAATCAGCAGCGCCGCGCGCGGGCCGAAACGCTTGCCAAGAAATACAGCGTCTCCACCCACAACATCGCCACCGCCTGGGTGCTGGCACAAAGCTTCCCGTCGCTGGCGATCATCGGGCCACGGTCACCCGGCGAGATTGTTTCGACATTGCCGGGGTTGGGCGTGGAGTTGACGGCGGAAGAGGTGGCTTGGCTGAATTTGGAGTGAGGCGGCAGCTGCGTCAAATCTGCCACAGGGTTGCGCGGCGTTAAGCGCGCCGCTGAAAAGACGGTCATGAAAACCCCGTCCCTGCTTGGCACACCTCCTCGTTCGTGTTTACTAGTTGTTAACAACACGGGCGAGGGCGAGAACATGGCAGTGCATGGCATGCGGCGGTTTGCCGGAAACAAGCCTGTTTTCGCGGCGGCTTTGGTCTCGTCGCTGCTGTCGTCGGCGGCACTCGCCGACCCGCCGCAGCTGACGGTCGGGCCCGTCTACACAAACAGCTTTGGGTTTGACACAGCGACTTTGCTTCTTGGATCGGAACGCAATCTCGCCATTCCTTTCACCACACTCCAAGCGCTTCCTGTGGAATATTTCGACAGCGCTGGGGTGAGGGGGGCAATCGCTGTCTCTTCACCGACGGTCGTGCCGTCAGCTTTCGTACCTTCAACCTACATCCCCGGAGCATTTGCCGCCGACGATGGTTTTCTTGTGAACACGGATGCTGTTCCTACAGACACTTTTACCCGCACCTTTTCATTCACGCTGACGCAAAGCACCGTCACGAATGTGACGACAGCGGGTGGTGGCGTAACCGCAATTGTCAGGGCGGGAGGAAATAAACTTGGAACGGCGACGTCAGCAACCTCGGCTGACGCGCAGGCGGCAGCGCTGTCTGGCATTTCTATCGACAGCTTGGGTGGGAGAGCGCTCACGCCGGTTGCCAGCACAGGCGGTCTCACCGAAATCGTGACCGAGACAAGCCTGACCCAACTGACAGGGCGTGACACTTATCTGGCGCAGAGTGTGACATTTGGGCCGGATCATATCCTGATAGGCAATCTCGGACGCTGTTCGGGTGCAAATGACGACTGTGAAGGCGGCACGACTTTTGTTTTGGGTAACCTTTTGACGCAATTTGACTCGCGGACGTTCCAGGACCTCTACGTCACCACCACCATCAACCGCCTGATCACCTCGACTGGCACAGTCTTTCTCGACATCCCGTTGGCGGGCTATGGCAACGCTCATCCGGCGGCGCAGGCGGTCGGGTTTGAGCTTGGCGGTGTGTTCCTGCGACGGCTGCTTTCGGAAAGCGAAGGCGCGGTGGTGGAAGAGGGCGATGGTGGCACAGCACCGTTCACCGTGTTTATTGAAGCGGCGGGCGATGCCGGGCGGTTTGGCACGCATGACGGGTTTGCGGCGTCGGACTACAGTTTTGCGGGCCTTCGCGGTGGCATTGCATTTGCAATTGATCCGCAGATGACGCTCGGCGCGGCTTTTGAAGCGGGCGCTTGGTCGTGGCAGTCCAATGACCCGTTGATCCCCGAAAGTGCAGACGGCGAAACCTACAAGCTGGGCGCGTTCGCAAAGTGGCGGCCGGGCGCATGGCGGGTGAACGCAGCCCTGTTTGCTGGTCAGCAGCATGTGGAAGGCGCGACCGGCGCAACGCTCGGCGGCGCAGGTCTGTCGTCCTACAACGCCACGGTCTTTGGCGCGGGCGTTGAAATCGGCCATGAATTCGCGATGGCAGGTCTTGCCGTGACGCCAAGCGCGGGTCTGGATGTGCTCGGCTGGTCTTCACCGGCCACTGTAGAAACCGGCGGCCTTGCACCGCTCACCATCGCCGCTGCCAGCCAAATTCAGGCACGCCCGAACATCGGCGTCAAACTTGCCAAGAGCATCGCGCTCGAAAACGGCGGCACGCTCGACCTTGGCGCATCAGCCAAGCTGCTGTGGACTCTCGGCGATCAGGCTCGCTCCGTGACGTCAAGCGGCGGGACCAGCTACACGGTGGACGGGCCGACAAACGGCGTCGGCGCAGAAATCGGCATGAATGCAAGCGTTGCAGTTTCGCAGTTAGCCTCGCTGACCGGCGCAGTGGCAGCGCGGTTCTCTGAAAGCGGCAACAGCTTTGGCGGCAATGTTGGTTTCAAGATGAAGTTTTGAGAGCGCGGGCTCGCCTAGCCCTTCACCTTCAGCGTCCCCCGGAACTGGTCAATGATCACACCTTCGTCCGGCGCGGCGGGGCAGTAGAAGTTTCCGCAGCCCCAATTGCCATTGACGTTTTCCGTAAATCCCGTATGTTACGGAGAAAAGGAATGACGTCTTGACCAGCATCGCCACCGCAGCGTCTGTCTCGAAAAGCTTCGGCACCTACCAGGATGCCGCAGTTCGCGCGCCAGTGATTATTACCAAAAATGGCAGGCCCCGCACCGTCCTGTTGGCGTATGAGGACTACATGCGATTGGCGAGGCGCGACCGGCGGGTCGACTTGACGGTTGAACTCTCGGATGCGGAAATAGACGCGGTCGAAAATGCAGGGATGGCACCGGGGCTGGAGGATCTGAACAGCGAGCTTCCCGACGGCATGCATGCTGCCCGCTGACATAAGGGTAGGTCACGTCCTGCGCTATTCTTATCTTTGGCATTGGCAATATTTGGAAGGTCGCGACGACGGTGACAAGGACCGGCCGGTATTGGTCCTTGCAATTGTGTCTATGCTCGAAGACGGCAGTCCAGTGGTTCGCGTTCTTCCGATTACCCACGTGCCTCCCAAAGATTTGACGCAGGCCGTTGAACTTCCTGTTTTGGTGAAGCGTCGGCTCGGAATGGACGAAGAGCGCTCGTGGATCATTTTGAGTGAGAGCAACAGATTTGCATCGCCGGGCCCCGATCTGCGGCCTGCTGCCACCGATTCAGGCTATCTCGGCCCCTTGCCTCCCGCCCTGTTTCAAACGGTAAAACGCCGCTTTGTTGAATTGGCCCGGCGGGGAAGCCATAAGGTAGCAGCTCGAAGCGAATAGAGGCGCGCCATCTAGCCCTTCACCCGCAGTGTCTCCCAGAACTGGTCGATAATCACACCCTCATCAGGCGCGGCGGTCTTGTTGAACAGCGTGGCAAACATCAGCGCGCCGGGGCCGAGCCGCATCGTATAGACGGCAACTATGAGCTCATTGTCCGCATCAGCGGCCATCGCGCGTACACCTTTGATTTCAGCTCCATCATTAAGCTTGCGGCTGACATCCTTGCGCGCGATTCTCGCTCCGCTGGCAATCGGTCCGGCAAGCATGCTGTTCAGGAAAATGTCGCGCACAGTGAGAAGATCCGCATCGCCGACCTCCAGGTGGCGCTCGACAATGATGTGCGTGCCGTTGGATGTGGATGCGTCATAGCGGGTCAGGGCAGGGTCGAACTTCATCACCTCGACAGTGACTGCGGCTGTGTGGCTGAAGGAGAATTGGTCGGTTTCAAACACGTTTTTTTCGTTCTGGCGGAACTGGATCGCGACGTCTGCGCCGGACTTCAGGCGCACGGTGACATCATCGCCGGGTGCGACGGCATAGTCTTGGCCCTCAATGGTCAGCGAGTAGTTTTTCTCCGCCGCTTCGGATGCCGCCGCCATTAGACTGGATGCCAGAACAACAAGCACAAAACGCCGCCAAGTAGTCATGATCTGAACCCTCTCTGCCGCCTGACAACTAGCGCACGATTGTCTGTGTGTCGCAAGGGTGGGGTAGTTGGTTCAGGCAGAGGAGGTCGTATGCGTTTCGACCTTCGCCTCTTTCACAGCAAGCGCTCACGACGACGCCATATCCAACAGCGTTTGCGATCACGCCACACGCAGCGCGGCTGCGAAACTGTGATCTGTGTGCGGCCTGACGGCAATCTCCACATCCTGTCCGAGCGCCACGAGAAACCGCATGAGCCGCTCGACAGAAAACTGCCGAAAGTCGCCGCGCAGCATCTTTGAAATATCAGGCTGTTTCACCCCGAGAAGCGCCGCAGCGTCCACTTGCTTCAACCCGCGTTCGCGCATCAAAACGTCAATTTTCAGCACGAGTTTGGCCTTCACCAAATGCTCTCCTGCATCTGCAAGACCGACATCCTCAAAAACATTCCCGCTGCTTTTTTCATGGTCTATCTGCGCAGACATGTTCAGCCTCCATCTTCCAATTGCTCCGCATCGCGCAAGCGGCGGCGGACAAGATCAATTTCACTCTGTGGCGTGGTGATGCCTGTCTTCGACTTTTTCTGGAATGCATGCAGCACATAAACTGCTGAAGCAAAGCGAACAGTGTAGACCGTTCTAAACACATCTCCCTGAAAGCTGCTCACAATTTCGACGATGCCTGCTCCGCCAAATCCTGTCAGCGACTTTGCCTTGCGATGCCTGGGGCCTTGCTGAGCTTGAAAAAGCGCGTAGCCAACCTCAGATTTGATATCGTCGGGAAACGCAGAAAAATCCTTGCGGCTCGCGCCAACCCAGACAAGCCGCTTCACGTGATCTGACATTGCAGAACGTCGGTTATAGTGAGTTCACTATATTGTCAAGCTGGCTCAATCGCCGGCAGACATTTCATTCGCCGCCTTCACCGCAAACGCATAACTCACCGCCACCTCCTCCAGCCGTGAAAACCGCCCCGATGCGCCGCCGTGGCCTGCCGACATGTTGGTCTTCAGCATCACCGGCTGCGCGCCCGTGTTATGCTCGCGCAGCTTTGCGACCCATTTGGCTGGTTCCCAATAAGTGACGCGCGGGTCGGTGAGTCCGGCGATGGCAAGGATTGCCGGATAGGCTTGGGGCTTCACATTGTCGTACGGCGAGTAGGCGGCGATGACTTTGTAGTCTTCCACCGAAATGATCGGATTGCCCCATTCCGGCCACTCGGGCGGGGTCAGCGGCAATGTGTCGTCGAGAATTGTTGTGAGCACATCGACGAACGGCACTTCGGCAATGATGCCGCAAAACAGGTGCGGGGCCATGTTGGCAACCGCGCCCATCAGCATGCCGCCCGCCGAGCCGCCATGGGCCACGATGCGGCCCGGAGCGCAGAAATGGTTGGCGGCGAGAAACTCTCCGGCCGCGATGAAATCCTTGAACGTGTTTTGCTTGTGCCCGCGCTTGCCTGCATCATACCAGCGGTATCCGCGCTCCTTGCCGCCACGGATATGGGCAATGGCATAGACAAACCCGCGATCCGCCAGCGAGAGACAGTTGGTGTTGAAGCTGGACGGAATGGAAATGCCGTACGCGCCGTAGCCATAGAGCAGGCATGGCGCAGTCCCATCGAGTTTAGTTGTTTTGTGATAGACTAGGGACACGGGAACCAATTCGCCATCATGGCTCGGCGCCATCACCCGGCGCGTAACATAGTCGGCACTGTCGTGGCCGCTCGGCACTTCCTGGGTCTTGAGCAAGGTGCGCTCGCGCGTCGCCATGTCATAGTCATAAGTCTGCGAAGGCGTCGTCATCGAGGAATAGGCAAAACGGATTGTGTCAGTTTCATATTCCGCCGCGCCCTGAAGCCCGAGCGAATAGGCTTCCTCCGCAAAGGCAATCATGTGTTCCTCGCCGGTCTTCCGGTCGCGGATCACAATGCGCGGCAGGCCATCCTCACGCTCAAGCCGCACAATGTGGTTCTGGTAGGCGGTTACAGACAGGATGAGACAGCCTTCGCGGTGCGGCACGAGATCTGTCCAACTCTCCTTGGAGGGTGCAGAAGCGGGCGCTTCGCAAATCTTGAAATCCTTCGCGCCATCCGCGTTGGTTAGAATGTAGAAACTATCGCCACCCTCGCTCAGCGAATATTGCACGCCTGGCTCGCGCGCCGCGACAAGCTTCGGCGTCGCCAGCGGATCATGTGCCGGGATCAACCGGATTTCAGATGTCTCGTGATCGTTGATCGAAATGAACACATGGTCATTCAACATGCTGCCGTGCACATCGATGAAGAAGCCGGGGTCCGCCTCTTCATAAACAGTCGCATCCGCCTCGCTATCGCTTCCAAGTCTGTGATAGCGAATGGCAATCGGGCGGTGGTTCTCATCCAGAACCGCATAGAAAAATCCGTTCGCATCCGCGTCAAACACCCCGCCGCCGCCGGTGTTTTCGACACGGTCCGGCAAATCTTCGCCGGTCGCCAAATCACGCACCAGCATCCGGTAATACTCAGAGCCCGCATCATCGAATGACCAGAGCAGCCGCTTGTGATCAAAGCTGTGCCCGACGCCGCCGAGGCTGAAGAACGGCTTGCCCGCGCCTTCGAGATCACCATCCAGAAACACATGGCTCTCGCCGCCATCACGCGGCGTGCGGAAATAGCGCGGATACTGACCGCCGGTGACAAACGCCATGCCATAGGCGTAAGGCCCGTCCTTCATCGGAATCGAACTGTCATCCTCCTTGATCCGGCCCTTCATCTCGCCAAACAGCTGCGTTTGAAGAGCAGCGGTGTCCGCCATCAGCGCCTGCTGATAGGCATTCTCCGCCTCCAGATGCACACGGATCGCGGGATCAAGCACGGACGTGTCGCGGAATACGGCTTGCCAATTGTCGGCCCGCAGCCAAGCATAATCATCGGTGCGCAAGATGCCGTGGCGGGTATCGGACACCGTACGCTTTTCAGCGCGCGGTGCAGGCATGGAGATGTCGAAACCGGTGTTTTTCAACCTTTGGCCTTTCAAATCAGCAACTAAAGTTCCCTGGTAGAATCTGACCCAAAATTCAGTTTGATGAGTCAAATGGAGTGATTTTCAAGAACCGGAGCGGAGCGGACTTCCGGGGTCCCCGTCAGCGGCTTGCCGCTTAAGGACGGGGAATTGGGGTCCGTGAGCACCGGAAGCGCAGAAAATTGCTCCAGTTGGCCATCAAAGTTAACTTTCGGTCAGGCTCTTAGCCCTTGTCCTTGTCAAACACCATCGCTGTGCCGTTCATGCAATAGCGAAGTCCCGTCGGGCGCGGGCCGTCTTTGAACACATGGCCAAGATGGGCGTCGCAATCGGCGCAGCGAATTTCAGTTCGGGTCATGAAAAACCCCCGGTCAGAATGCTCGGACACTGCGTCCGGCGCGACCGGGGCATAGTAGCTTGGCCAGCCGGTACCGGAATCAAACTTGGTCTCAGAGCGGAACAGCGGCTTGTCACAGCAGACGCAGCGGTAAAGCCCCGCATCGTGATTGTCCCAATTGGGCCCTGTGAATGCGCGCTCCGTGCCGTGCTTGCGCGCAACGTGATACTGCTCCGGCGTCAGCTGCTCGCGCCACTCTGCGTCGCTCTTGTTGACCTTGGTGTGGGTTGTTTCGTTCATTGAGGTGGCTCCTTGGATGACACAGATATAGTCGTCTCCAGTGCATTTTACAGCCCGGCATACAGTGGTCACCGAGGAGTGAACAGCGGTTGATTTACGCGCAAGGCGCAATCTGACGCAACTGATCCTGCTTTCCACCAATGCATGTTCAAGGTTGAATTCGGACTAACTTCACATGCAACTACGAATCACCATCCTTACGCTGGGTAAGTGGCCTATAAATCGAAAGAGTGTTTATTTGACTGAACTCCATTTGAATTTCTCTACTCCAAAGACGCAATTGTTGAAAAAAGGCAAAATAAAGCACCGTATTACTGCAACAATCCAAGATTTCATTTGACAGTTGGCAAGTGAAGTAAAATAAGGACGTATTGATCAGGTTTGGTCCGCGTGCAAATGGCCATTGATCAAGTCGCGGCGAGTGCCGCATTTCATGTCACAACAGACCGAACTGGAAAAAAACAAATGTCTGACTCCATGAACGATGCCGCCAGCCGCCACGAGATGCTGATGGAACTGACTGCCGAAGTTGTTGCTGCCTATGTAAGCAACAATTCGGTTCCTGCAGGCGAGTTGCCTTCGCTTATTTCCGAAGTGCATGCCGCACTTGGCCGTATGGATGCGCCCGCTGCGCCTGCACCTGTTGCGGAGAAGCAGAAGCCGGCCGTCAATCCAAAGCGTTCCATCCACGACGATTACATTATTTGCCTTGAAGACGGCAAAAAGTTCAAATCGCTGAAGCGTCACCTGATGACCCATTTCGGCTTGACCCCCGAGCAGTATCGCGAGAAGTGGGAACTGGACGCCAATTACCCGATGGTCGCCCCGAATTACGCCGCAGCGCGTTCTGTGCTCGCCCGCAAGATCGGTCTTGGCCGCAAGCGCAAGGGTGCGGCGCGCTGATCAGCAGGACGGGGTTTTGACCCTGAGACCATCAGACCCCGGCGTTCATTCGCCGGGGTTTTGTTTATTGATAGACTTGAGTGACTTGACCGCGAGATAAAGGCTGATGTGCCTTCCCGCGTCATAGCGCCCCGCGCGCGCCTTGCATCTGCGGCGTTCGCGTTCAAGCATCGGGGCAAGAGACGCAAGCATCTGCGCGCGTTCGCTTGGCTTGAGCTCTGCGATGCCGCGCTCAAATGTTGCCGTCTGACCAGCGATTTCCTGCACGACTATCGGTCGTCCTGTACAGTCTGCCCTCGCTGATCTGCCATTGAGAATTGCAGATGCCGTCTTCAAATATTGGGTTCGATTCATCGCTGTTTCCTGAATTGCCTGTCCGCGCATCATCAGGGAAGTTCAGGCAATGGGGATAAGTTCAGCGAATTTTTATTTTTTATTTTTCTATCCACCTGCAAAAATGCGTGGTGGGACAGAAATCTGAAATAAAAAAACGCACAAAAACAATCAATTGATCATTTTTCAGAAGCGGAACGAGACGCGAACATAAATTCTTCGACAACCTTATCCACACCCTTGCAACTCCCGTTAAAAGAAAATATTCGCATTTATATACTTGACGTAGAAAGCGGAAAATGGCATAACTGGTTCACGAAAAAGGAACCCAGCTATGTCGTTCGATATTACAAACGCAATCTTCACGGATGAGGACGCAGCCCGCGAGCATCTTGAGGCTCAGCGCTGGCCGAACGGCCCAGTCTGCCCGCATTGCAGCGAAGCTAAGAATGTTCATCGCCTGGAAGGCGAAAGCCACCGCAAGGGGCTTATTCAGTGCAATGTATGCCTAAAGAATTTCACCGTTACGGTTGGTTCCGTAATGGAGCGTTCGCACGTGAAATTGAATAAGTGGGTGCTGGCATTTTACCTTATGAACGCCAGTAAAAAGGGCATGTCCGCACATCAGATGCATCGTATGCTGGCCATCACCTACAAAACCGCTTGGTTCATGTGCCACCGCATCCGTGAGGCTATGAATGAGACAGTAACCGAGCCTATGGGCGGCGTTGGTGAAAGCGTACAGATCGACGAAACCTACTATGGCAATACGTCAAAGCGCGCCAAGGGGTACAAGAAAGGCCATTCGCACAAAGCTAGCGTTATCGGCCTAGTAGCTCCCAAAACTGGCAAAGTACGTGTTTTCCATGTTGAAACTGCCAACGTTTCCACCGTTTCTGAAATCCTGCGCGCGCACGTAAAGCCGGAATCAGAGATACATACGGACGAGAGCCGCCTTTATTCAAAGGTCGGCGGTGATTTCGCTGCGCATAAGAAGGTCCGCCACGGCTCAAATGGTCGCGGCATTTTTGTGGGCAAGGAAGGCCAGACAACTAACAACATTGAAAACTTCTTTGGTGTTTTCAAAAAGGGCATGGTTGGCGTTTATCATTTCTGCGGCGAGCATCACGTGCATCGTTACCTTTCAGAATTTGAATTCCGCTATAACAACCGTTCTGGTCTTGGCTTTAGCGATGCTGAACGCGCCGCACTTGCAATCAAGGGCGCAGCAGGCAAGCGCCTAACTTATCGGCAAGCTCACTGATCCAGCGCACAAACGCGAAAACAGAAGGCGTACGAAACCAGCCTAAGCTGGTTTCGTAATCTGCTTTTTGGGCTTCTTTCCAATTGGCTTATGTGGCTTAGGCGGCGTGCTAAGAGCCGTCCTAAGCGCAGCGTTGGCACGTTGTGCTATTTCTTCTGGAGTGTATGGTTCGTCTTGTTTCTTTGGCATGGCGGGTTCCATTTTGAAGCGAGATCATAAACCATCATTTACAGAAAACTCCCTCTTTGTTGACAGCCAAGATCGATTAAGTGAGGCGCAATGGGCTGGAATTGGCCGCCTAGCAATAGAATATAATTATGTTGAAGATGGAATAAGCGAGCTATTCGTTGAAGCTATAAACATAAGGGGTAAAATAGCGTTTGAATTATCAAGTCGGGTTTCATCAATAGATACAAAAATTCAAACTATTTTATCTATTGGAAGCTTAATTGATATTCCTAGACACTACATGAAGCATATATCAAACGTTCTTGGAGAAAAAGAATTTTTATTATTAAAGGGGTATCGAAATTGCGTAGTGCATTCAAAAATATTCGATGAAAAAAGATCAATAGCGACTATAACTAATAATAAAGGAAATACATTCGACATTCTTCTAACGATAGAGGCATTGCGTGGACTTTATAATAGATTTGAAATATTGGAAAGAGAAATAGCAAGGTTTAGGTTAATATTTAGAATTTCTCATAGAATACTATCTTTGCAGGATTCTGATGAAAAAAGAAAGCGCAACGAAGAATTTCTTCAAGAGTGCTTCTTGCAATCCCAGAATCTCCAGTTGCGTCGGTTAGGTCTTCCACCATTGCCAGAAGTACCGGATCCACTCCCATTTCCTGCAAGCTGGGATTTCGAACCGATAGAACTTTCATAGTCTTATCAAAGTTATATTCTTTCATCTTGACTCTCCCGATTTATCCAATGTTTTCAATCTGTTGCGTCTCTACGTCAAGTACATAACTGCGAAAATATTCCTATTTTCATTCGGGAGCAGACACGTGGATTTCAAAGCACAAAAGCGGGCGGATGCCCAAAGGACGATCTATCGGGAGTTGAAGGTCGCATTTGACGGGCGCTTCAGCCCTGCGGGCAAGATGCGGAGCGAGGAAACGATCGCGATTTGCGATGGCATGATTGACATACTTGCCGCCTGTTTTTCCATTCCAAGCCTCGAAATCCGCTCAAATGGCCGCGCCAACGCGCCGGTCGCAAGGGTGCGGCAGGTCGGCATGTATGTGTGCCACGTCGTGCTCGGCCTGACGATGCTGGAAGTCGCGACCGGATTTGTCCGCGACCGTTCCACTGTCGTCCATGCCTGCCACCTTATCGAAGACATGCGCGATGATTGTGAGTTCGACAACATTGTCGGCACAATCGAGCGCATGGCACAGGCCGCATTCGGCGCATTTTCGGAGCGCTGAGCGATGATATCTTCACCTGAGACCAACACGCACAAGCGTGACCAAAAAGCTGTGCTCCTGTTCCTGCAATCAGGATCAAAAATCGCGAAGTCAACCAAACAAGCGCATCTTTGCTTGCGCAGCGGCATCCAAACCCTTGATGTGCCGTTGACAACCCTGTCAAGTCTTGCCGTTGCCGGGCTGATCGTGCGCAATGCCCAGCAAGTCGTTTTGTCACCGGCAGGTCAGGAGCTTGCAGCCCAGCTCCGCCACCGCCCGGATCTGGCGCTTCACGAACAGCAACCCGGTCAGAACGCAGCACCCGTCATTGTGCTCAAGAATGACAGCGAGTCGCCGCTGACCGCGCTGCAAAGCGGCGCACGCACCAACGGGAAGCCATTTTTGTCCCAGTCCGAATATGACGCAGGCGAGCGCATCCGCAGCGATTTCACCCGCGCCATGCTGATGCCGCGCACGTCGGCAAACTGGACGGCATCAATCTCGGTGGGCAGACGCGCAGGCGACAGCAACGGCGTTGAAACACTGACCAACTCGGCGGTAGCAGCAAGACAGCGCTTCGATGCGGCACTCTCAGGGCTCGGCCAAGACCTCTCCGGCGTCATTGCCGACATCTGCTGCTTTCTCAAAGGCTTTGAACAAGTCGAAATTGAGCGGAAATGGCCCAAGCGCTCGGCAAAATTCATGCTCAAGGCCGGTCTTGCTGTTCTCTCGTTGCATTACTGGCCGCAAACCCCGCAAAGCCAAAAAATGCGCCGCTGGGGCGCGCCAGACTACCGGCCGGAGATCACCTCACAGCGGAAAGTCTAAGTGTCCGTTTCGAAATTCGTTAGGCCGAGTCGAAAATGGTGATTTTTGAGCATCGGAGCGGAGCGTACTTTTGGGTACGTGAGCACCGAAGCGCAGAAAAGCGCGATTTGCAAACCGGCATAGCGTATTTCGAGACGGACTTTAAGCAGCAATCAGCGCGGTTTCGGAATCACGCCTGATCCGCTGCACCATCGCCTTCAACCCGTTCGATCGCTGCGGCGACAAATGCTGGTCAAGGCCAAGCGTCTTGAGAATATCAAGCGCATCAGTGGACTTGATTGTGCTGGCTTTCTGGCCAGAGTAGATCGCCAGCACCAGCGCGACAAGACCGCGCACGATATGCGCGTCCGAATCGCCCTTGTAGGAAATCACCGGGTCAGCGCCGCTGCCGATGGATGTATCAAGCCAGACCTGGCTGACGCAACCCTGCACCTTGTTCGCATCTGTCCGCGCCGCATCCGTGAGCGGCTCGAGCGACCTGCCGAGATCAATGATATAGCGGTAGCGGTCTTCCCAATCATCGAGAAGATCGAAGTCACTGATGATCGTGTCGAGGTCAGGCTGCATGTGTGGCTCCGCAATTCACCACCTCAATATGGGAAACAAGCCCGTCGCCACAAGCCGGATAAAGCCGATATCAGCAGTCCTGTGATCATTCGTCTTGGATGCTGCCGGTTTTGAGCTTTTCATCAGGCTTATCAAACTGCGTCCGTATGCCATGATACGCCGCGAGCATCCCGGCCTTCGCCTGCTCGGCAGCTATCGATGCGCCGAGCCGCGCGGCTTCGCAACCCGTTGGATTGCGCACGCACACGGTTGCGAGATCGGCCATCGTCAGATCAAACACTTGGCTCAGCGTTTCCGCATTGATGCCGCTCTTGAACACGTCCGCATGCCGCAAACCCGGCAGCACGGCGCTCGCCAGCATTGCCCAAAATCCGATCCGCAACATCAGTCTGATCAAGGCACTGTCCCGCAGGGTTGGTTGTCGATTGCTCAAGGCCCATGTTGGCATCAAGCTTTTGACTTAATGTTTATGCGCCGGGCGCCATATCGGGATCATTCAAATTGGCACATGCGCAAAAACAGCGCATTATCCAACCATCCTGTTGAAATAAATACATAAAATATCTGACCATCATGTCAAAGCAGCAAAACGCCGGCAACGGTTCATTTACCACGTTGCCGGTTATGCGAAGGCCAACCGGTCATCCACCACAACATACCGGCAATCACTGAGTGAAAATGCCCCAGCCTTATTCATTCATTAAACCGGGAATGCGAATTTCTAGACAGGGTTTTAGTGAGTCCGCCAACTGGCGAAGAGTAAATGAGCGTATGAGCGTGGCGTCAGGCAAAGGCATTTGGAGAACCGGCGTCGGGTCCGTTTCGATCATGTGTCGCAATTGGGTGAACGCCGATGTGGCAGGCCCGGATGAGTCCAGCCTGCAAGCGCGTCTCATCGGCCTGCTGTTCTCTGTTCCATGCCTTGCGACACTGCATCTTGGCCTCAATCTGATCGCGCTGTCGGGCAACGGCTCCGTTGTGCCGATGCTGGCGCTTGGCTTTGCGATACCGGTGATCGCCGCCGCAGGTCTGTCGATTTCCGGCAAGGAGCAGATGCGAAATCTGGTGATAGCGCTGATTGCACCTGTAGCGTTTCTTGTCGCGACCGGTGGCCGCGTTGGTCTGGCTCCGCTTTTCTACCTCATTCTGGCCATCGCCGCTTTTGAGGCATGGCGCGCGCCACAAAGCCGGAAAGCTTGGACAACATCAGCGGCCTTGCTCTGCGCGGCAGCATCGCTCACCGCCCTCTGGGCGCCGTTCGGACCGCTGGTTGCAGGTGGCTTTGCCGGTTCGGGCATTGTCGCATTGGCGGCAATTGCCTACGCGCTGACCGCCGGGAAAAAGCAAGACCAGATCAGTCGGCCTTCGGTCTCGCCAACCTTTGCAATGGTGGAAGGCCTTGTTGCCGCAACCGGCGCTCTCGTGTTCCAAATCTCCCGCAAGGGATTTGTCAGCGCAATCAGCAGGAATGCCCTTTCAAGTCTGGATTTGACCACTGATGATCTTGCAGCGAGGGGCTTCTGCGAACGCATTCACCTTGCAGATAAGGTCAAATTTTTGACCTGGCTTGACGCTGCCGCTGATCAGCAAGAGGCTCCGGCCATGAGCGTCCGACTGCGCAGCGGACGCGTGAGCGGGCAGGGCGTCCCCGAATGGGTCGCGTTTGATGCATTTGCGAAGACTATTCAGGACGGCATTCTCCTGACGGCGGTTCAGCGCAATCCTGCTGCGGCTGACGACATCGTCGAGGCCGCACCCGCCAACGACGCGCTTATGATTGTCAGCCACGAACTGCGCACGCCGCTCAATGCCATCGTCGGCTTTTCGGATATGCTGAAGCAGGAAATGTTCGGCCCGCTGCAAAATGATCGCCAGCGCGAATATGTCGAGCTGGTCCACCAGTCCGGCGTCCACTTGCTTGGCGTCGTCAATGCGATGCTTGACTGGTCGCGCATCGAAAATGGCACGATGCATCTTGAGCCAATGCCATTTAAGCCGACGGATGCCGCAGCCTTTGCCATTGGCGTGGTCTCGCCCTGTGCGATGAAAAAGCGGATCGGCCTTGATTTCCAGCCGTCGGCAGGGTTCGAAGCATTTGATGGTGATCAGCGCGCCTGCCAGCAGATCATGATCAATCTCCTGTCCAACGCGCTGAAGTTCACGCCCGAGTGCGGCATGATCCGGCTCGACGTTGATGTCGAAAATGACCTGCTGTTGATTGTCGTCGAGGACAACGGCATCGGCATGACCACGGAGCAACAGCGCCGCGTCGGCACACCGTTCTATCAAGTCAACAACGGCCACACGCGCAGCCATGAGGGGACTGGTCTTGGCCTTGCGCTCGTCAAGCAAATGGCCAAGCTGCACGGCGGCTCGGTCGAAATCGACAGCGAGCCCGGACGCGGCACCAAAGTAACCGTCGCATTGTCACCGCTGCGGGCAAAGCTGGCGGATACAGGTTTGTCACCAACGGCAGCGGACGAATCCGTCCGCATCATTCGTGTTTATGAGGAGCGCGCACATGGCACGCAACGCAAGACGGCCTAAACCCCGGCCGACTTATCTGGACGTGGCAGGGATGCTGATGTCCGGTGCCGGGCAGCGCATTTCTGACAATCCGGCCCTTGCAGGCAGCAGCGTCGCCTTCGCGGTGGTCATGTTCTACGTCGCCACCAACGCGCTCTTTTACCAGCCGTTCCAGCACAAGGACACGCTGTTTTCCACGCGTTCGATGCAGACCTATGTCGCACCGGTGTTGCCCAAACCCTTGGCATCGCTCACGGCACGTGATGCCAAGACGCAATCATTCAAGGTGACGCGCGAGACCGCCATGGCAGCCGCCAGACCACTCTCCGATCCGACGCTGGCCGATATCCAGAGCGCGCTGGCACAGCTGAACATGTATTCCGGCAGTGTTGACGGACTGACAGGACCGAAAACCCGCGCCGCCATCGCCATGTTCCAGCAGGAGGCAGGTCTGGAGCCGACAGGCGAGATCGACCCGCTGCTGCTTGACGCGATCCGCACGGCTTCGATTCCCGCAGAAAAAGTCCCGGCCCCCGTTTCAAAAAGCAAACAGGTCAAAGTAAAACCGGCAGTCAGGCAAGTCTCTGTCCAGGAAATGCCAAAAGCCGTGCCACAAAAACCGGTCTCGCAGCCGGAAGAGGTCACCGAAGCGGAACCCAGTGCGCCGACACAAACCGGCGGCCTTTCCAATGACGATGTGTTGCGCCTGCAGGCCGGCCTGAAGGCCTTTGGCAATGGCAGCATTGATGTGGACGGTCGCATCGGTACCAAAACCCGCGATGCGATCCGCGAATTCCAATCGCTGTTCCAACTGACCGTATCCGGCGAACCAAACCGCGAAGTGCTGGAAAAGTTGCAGGAAATCGGCCTCGTCGCCGGATGACACCTTGCCCCGCCTGACGTCAACGTTTTTCGTCGCGCAACTGGTCCGCCGGGTCAACGGCTCCGGCGGCTTTGCGGCGGTTGTGAAGAAGGGCGCTGACGAGGCCGGCGCGGTCCACATCGCGGTGCGCGCACGCGATGGCACGTTGCGCTTCTTCACGCCCGCAATGCAAATGTCCTACGATGATGAAACCACCGGAGGCCGCCTGTTCCAGCTGGACCCCGCAATCGCTCAAGACAACGCGCTAAGCGCCTTCATCGACAAGGAACAGCGTTTCGATCCAGACTTCTGGGTCGTCGAGCTGGAAAGGCAATCAGACAGCGCAGAGCTGCCGTTTGAGATTGTCACGCAGTGATTGCCGCGTCGTCCTCTCGCACCTGATCCGAATTGACAGCCATGCGCTTGAAAGCGACGGATATCTCGTCCGCCTTCCAACGCCGCAGTGTGTCTACGGCCTTGTCCTTGTCAAGCTGCTCAAACCGCTCGCGGAACAGGCGGATTTCCAGCCGGTTCGAGCCAATGTGAGGGTTTAACGCGCAGGAGATAACAAATGCCGCATCCACACTGACATCAAGCGCCCTGAGCACGGTCAACAATTCGCCGGTCGCCACACGCCGGACCAGCCGTTGCACCTTGCCAAGCGTCAGCCCCGTCGCATCGGTGATTGCCGTGGCAAACAGCCCCGTGTCTTCGTGCAGCACCAGCCGGATCAGCTTTGCCGCATTGCCGGTCGCGACCAGTTCGCGCTCATCTATACCCGTGTCTGCGGACAGGGCTACCTCTGCCTTGCCCAGCGACAGCGCAAGATCGGCCAGCAGCGAGCGCGCCTGCGCCGCCGTGGTCGGCTTCAGATTTGTCGATTCGATTGGCCCGCCTGACACGGCAATGCCTGCCGCCCTTGTGCGCACCCGCTCGTCATCCACCAGCGCCAATGCTTCGATCACATCATTGGGCAGATGGCTGCGCCGCGCGATGATCCGTGCATGATGCGCGCCCTTGCGCCCGATGATCGCCACCAGATCAATCGCCGCCAACACCGGTGACAATAGCAACAGCGGCGCGCAGATTTCGACCGGCTCGTCGCACAGCCGCCGCACCAGATTGCCCGGCGCGCTGCCATTCTCCGCCAGTGCCGCGCAGATGAACCGTTTGGTCTGGTCGCTCGCAAACGGCAGGATCGGCAAAGCCAGATCCTCGATCTGGTTGCAGTCGCGCCTGTTCGGCTTGGACAGCGCGACAAAAGCCGAAATCGAGGCGCGCAGGATCTCGTCCTTGCGGTTGGCTTGGCCCTGTTGTTCCAAGGCGCGGAAATGCGTCGGCACGGAAAGCCCCTTCTTCAGATTGATCGGCCATAATAAGAGCACAAGTGTTAGCAAGCTGTTAACCTTGTTCGGGTGACAACAGGTTCAGGGGAAGATTCGTAACACCGGAAGGTATGGTGGAGCTTGGGAATGGCCGTAATTTTAGCATTCAATCCGACTGCAGCGCGGCCCGAGCGCTTGGCGGATGCATCACCCAAAACATCCGGCGAAGTCGTCTTCTTCACCGGCGTGCGCTACGAACGTCTGTCAACCATCGCAGCCATCAAACCGGCACCCCAGCCGTCGCCATCCAAGCCGCAACGCCTCAAATCCAAAGCCTGAACCTTGTTTATAATGGCTCACACGACGCCGACCGGATAAAATTCATCACCTGTGCCCGCATGCTCACTTCCGGCACAAACGCCCGCATCACAACAAACCCGTCGCGCACATCAGCCTCGGCAAATACCGAATTGACCAATTCGGCAGGCATGTCTTTTTGAAATTCAATCAGCTGAAGCGGCGTTGCCACAACAACATCCAGCGCGCCGTCCTGCATCGAACGGTCATTGATCGAGAATATGTTCGCCCCCTGACGGTTGAAAATCGACAGCGACCAAAAGTCCGGCGCGGCGCTGCCGGTCAGGCTGACGGGACCGTCGGCAAGCGAAAACTGGCACGCTGCAATGATGAAGTTCGGGTCAAATGCCTGCATGCTGGCGGCAATGTCGGACGCAGCGTCAATGGTCGTGAATGCGCCGGGTTGGGTTGTCCGCGACAGCCGCGCCCAAGCGTCGTTTTCAGCCATGCGCGGGATCAGAAACAGCGTCGCGATATGCACCAGCAGCGCGCCCACAAGCCCGAGTGCAAGCGCGTAAACTAGTTTACCCATTGCATTCGCCCCTGGTCACCTTGGGCAAGCTGGTTTCAACAAGGCCCTTGTTGGTCGCCACGGGTGAATCATAAAGATTGAGCGCCAGAACGAAACCTGAGTTCTTCGGCAGCGCCAGCCAGTTGTAGGGCCGGGCGAAGGCTGAAACAGTGATCCTGAAACTGCCGTCAGCATCATAGGCAATTGTCTCTGAATTGAGAAATGCAGGCCATTTGTCCGGAATGCCTGCAAGCCGGTTGCTGTCCGGGCTGAGCGGATGGAGCGTCCACAGCCGCGCCGATATCGTGCGCCCTTCAACGGTGTAGTCGCAATCGCTCGTCAGCCGTTCGCCAGCATCGTCGGCGCTTGCGTAAAATGTCACACCTTCCGCCGCCCCGATTGCCAGCGCCGCGTCGCGCGCCAGCCGCGCCTTGGCGTAAGGATCAGCCTCCAATGTTCCCTCAAGCGGGTAGGCGGTCCAGCCGCCAATCGTCACCCCGCCAAACTGCCCCGTCTCATTCATCGCCAATGACGTCAGCCATGCCCCGCCACCAATTGCAATCACAAGCGCCACTGCAATCACTAACAGATTTCTCAGCATGATGGACGAGCCCTCACGTTGTTCAGACAAGCACAATGGCAATGGTCAATTGGCAATTGCGGAGACTTTCTCTCCGCCATCCGACGGCAACAGGGGAGGCGCAGACCGGAATTGCTCCAACAGCCGGTCGAGGGTTCTTTTGGTGTTTTGATTGAGTACAGCAGCCCGCACCCGCGCGTTTTCCGGTTCGCTCTTGGGATCAACCGCAACTTTGGTTTCTTCAGGCTTGTCAGCAGGCTTTTCGATGAATGGCTCCAGCAAACCCGGTATTGGCTTGATGTCCACATTCTGATGCGCGTAAGCCATCAGCCGCTGCCAGGTCATGGCAGGCAGCAAGCCGCCGGTCATCTTGTTGGTTGGCGAAAAGTCATCATTGCCGAACCAGACCGCCGCCAGATAGTTGCCGGTGTACCCGACAAACCATGCATCGCGATAGGATTGCGTCGTGCCGGTCTTGCCCGCCACCCGTATGCCCGGCAGTTGCGCCCTGCGCCCGGTGCCAGCCTCGGTCACTGCTGTCAGCATCAAATTCATGCTGGCGTCCGCCTCTTCACTCAAAACCCGCACCGGCTTGCGCCCGTCCCGGTCAAAATCCCACAGCACCTCGCCGCTGTTCGACAGGATCTGTGTAAACGCATGGCGCTTTCCGGCAAACCCGCCGTCGGCAATGGTCAGATAACCGGTCGCCTGATCAAGAACGGTCATGCCGGACGTGCCGAGCGACATTGTCTTGTGCAGACTGATCTCCGATTCAACACCCATCGCTTTCGCCAGCGCGGCAATTTTGGTGGTTGTCAGTTCCTTTGCAAGCCGCACCGGAACCGAGTTGATCGACCGCGCCAGTGCAGAAGTCAGCGTCACCTTGCCTGAATAGCTGCGGGCATAGTTCTGCGGCGACCAGTTGCCCCAGCTGATCGGCCCGTCGGACACCACTGAATCCGGCGTGTATCCATTCTCCATCGCAGTCGCATAAATGTAAGCCTTGAAAGACGAGCCCGCCTGCCGCAGCGCCTTTGTCGCGCGGTTGAACTGGCTGGCACCATAGTCACGCCCGCCAACCATCGCCCGCACGGAGCCGTCAATGTCCATCATCACAATGCCGGCCTGGCTGACATTATACTCCTCGCCAAACTGGCGAAGGTGAAATTCAGCAGACTCCTCCGCCGCGACCTGAAGGTCGGAATCGACTGTCGTGCGCACCACAAAGGATTTCTGCGGCAGCTTTTCAGAGACTTTTTTCACCTCCTCAAACGCCCAGTCGAGGAAGAAGTCCGGGCTTTTGGTCGCGCCGCGATCAACAATCGACGCAGGATGGCGGCGGGCGTCAAGCACTTGGCCTTCTGTCAGAAAGCTTGCCTGCACCATGTTTGACAACACTTCATTGGCCCGCGCGCGCGCCGCCGGCAAATTGACATGCGGCGCATATTTGGTTGGTGCCTTGAACAGGCCCGCCAGCATCGCAGCTTCCGCAAGATTGACGTGCTTGATATCCTTGTTGAAGTAAAACTCACTCGCCGCCACAATCCCGAACGTCCCGCCGCCCATATAGGCGCGATCGAGATAGAGCTGCAGGATTTCCTTCTTGCTCATGTTGGCTTCAAGCCAGATGGCAAGAAAGGCTTCCTTGATCTTGCGTTGCAACGTCCGCTCGTTGGTTAGAAATAGGTTTTTGGCAAGCTGTTGAGTGATCGTCGAGCCGCCTTGCACGACACCATTGGCGCGGACATTTTCACTCAGCGCACGAGAGAGGCCGAGAAAATCCAGCCCGAAATGCTCGAAAAACCGTCTGTCTTCGGTCGCCAGTACAGATTTGATTACATGATCCGGCATCTGGTCGAGCGGTACGCCATCCTTGTGCAATATGCCACGCTTGCCGATCTCGTTGCCATAGCGGTCAAGAAACGTGACGGATACATCCAGCCCCTTGCGCCAGTCTTTGGACGTTTCCTGAAACGCGGGCAGGGCCAGCGCCAGAAGCACCACAAAACCAGCAACGCCAATCGTCAGGCCCTCATCAAGCACTTCGATGATGAACCTCTTATGCCCGCTGACCTGCATCCGCCGCGACGCTATCGACATCCTGTCCCAGAATTTGGCAAGCCCGTCACGCACCGCAAACAGCGCAGAATCCAGCCAAGCGTCGACTTCCAGCAGCCGCGACGGGCGTCGGCGCTTTCTTGGTTCTTCTGATCCTGGAATGCTCATTTACAGCCGGTTTCCCGCCAATCTCATACAGCCACCTCATTAGTCAGGATGATGGCCGTTTCATGCACTATCATGCTCTTGTTGCAGGGCCATTAATTGTGGAAATTTCAAAATGAAACAAGGTGGTGGCGGAAGTGCAGAACACGGTTTGCAAAGTCGGTAAATTTGTCGCGGAGAACCGTCCGCAGATTGCGCGCGGTCGTCTAAATCTCTAAATGCGAAGCCATGACATCAAAGGCAACATCACCCGACACCCTCCGCGTCGCCACCGCCCAATTGAACCCCGTGCTGGGCGACATCAAGGGCAACATCGCCAAAGCGCGGGAAGCATGGTCGGAAGCCTACAGGCACGGCGCTGACATTGTTCTGTTCACCGAATTATTCGTGGCAGGCTATCCGCCGGAAGACCTCGTGTTGAAACCGGCCTTCGCCGACGCGTGCGAGAAGGCTGTCGCAGAGTTTGCCGCAATCAACGCCAACGGAGGCCCCGGCATCATTATCGGTCTGCCGCTGCGCCGCAAATCCGGTCTGCACAATGCTGTTCAGGTGATCGATGGCGGCAAGATCATCGCCGAGCGCTTCAAGGTTGATCTGCCCAACTATGGCGAGTTTGACGAAAAGCGCGTGTTCCAGCCGGGACCAATGCCCGGACCAGTCAATTTTCGCGGCATCCGCATCGGCATTCCTGTCTGCGAAGATATCTGGGGCGACCTTGGCGTCTGCGAAACGCTGGCAGAAGCTGGTGCCGAGATTTTGCTGGTGCCAAACGGTTCTCCCTTCTACCGCGACAAGATTGACGTGCGCCACCAGATCGTCATCCGCCAGGTAATTGAGACCGGTCTGCCGATCCTTTACGCCAACCAGTTCGGCGGGCAGGACGAATTGGTGTTTGACGGCGCGTCGTTCGCGATCAACGCCGACAAATCGCTCGCATTCCAAATGAGTCAGTTTGAAGAAACAGTCTCCGTCTCAACATGGAAGCGGGAAGGGGAGACCTGGGTCTGCGAGCAGGGACCCATGTCGGTGATCCCCGAAGACGAGGAAGCCGTCTACCGCGCCTGCATGATTGGTCTTCGAGACTATGTGAACAAGAACGGCTTCAAGGACGTCGTGCTCGGCCTGTCTGGCGGTATAGACTCGGCCATCTGCGCGGCGCTCGCCGTTGATGCGCTCGGCGAAGAGCGGCTGCGCGCCGTGATGATGCCCTACACCTACACCTCCGAAGACTCGCTGACCGACGCCCGCGCCTGCGCTGCGGCGCTCGGCTGCCGCTATGACATCGTGCCGATCTTCGAGCCGGTGGACGGCTTTATGAAGTCGCTCGGTGAGCTGTTTGAAGGCACCAAGGCCGGTATCACCGAGGAAAACCTGCAAAGCCGCGCCCGTGGCACCATATTGATGGCGATATCCAACAAGTTCGGCTCAATGGTCGTGACCACCGGCAACAAGTCGGAAATGTCGGTCGGTTACTGCACGCTCTACGGCGACATGAACGGCGGCTACAATCCGATCAAGGACCTCTACAAAATGCAGGTCTACAAACTCTCGGCATGGCGCAACGACAATGTGCCGCCGGGAAGCCTTGGTCCGTCAGGCATGGTCATCCCGCAGAGCATCATCGACAAGGCCCCGTCCGCCGAATTGCGCCCGAACCAAAAGGATCAGGACTCGCTCCCGCCCTATCCGGTGCTGGACGACATCCTCGAATGCCTTGTCGAGCACGAGATGAGCGTCAGCGAGATTGTCTCCAAAGGCCATGACCGTGCGACCGTCGAGCGCATGGAAAATCTCCTCTACATCGCCGAATACAAGCGCCGCCAAGCTGCGCCGGGCGTGAAAATCTCCCGCAAATACTTCGGCCGCGACCGAAGGTACCCGATCACAAACCGCTTTCGCGATCGTACCTGACGCAGGATTCTCATGTGCGCAGTGCCGGTGTATGCTGGCTAATCACTGATTCGCGTAAAATGTGTATTCCGTAAAATTATAATTGAAATGCCAACTCTATTTTTTCGCCTGTTCGCTAACGTTCGCAGCAACTTTGGGGGCAATCAGGTTGCAAAAGGTCAGGAGCGCGAATTCTTCCTGGATGGCAGGTCATGTCCATGACCACGCCGTTGCGCCAGACGCTGCCCCGGATTTGGGCCTTGCCCTGTTTCAGCTTGCAGTGCGCGAAATCGACACCCGCATCGCCAACAAGCCGGGCGACCTCATCGCGACGCTCGCCTATCTTACCGGACGCATCGTGCAGCGCACCGCATTCCGCGATGCGCCGAATGGATTCACCATCGATCAATCCGCCAACGGCGTGCTCTTCCTGCGCCACGACTGGGTTACAGTTAAACTCGGCGCGCTTCGCTCCGGTTCGCTGGCGTCAGTGCTGGTTGACGCCTCCGTCCTTGCCGGTGCGCGCGCCTTTCCAAACTTTGGCTCAGTGCGTCAGGACGCGTTTGAAGCCATGCAGCGGCGCGGCTCGTTCGACCTGCGCGGCAACTCATTGACCTCATCGCCGGAAGAGCTAGCCGGTGAAATCCAGTCGGACATTGACGGCCTGTTGTTTGACGCCGACGACCGCACCTTGCTATTGAAAGCCTCAAACATCGCCTGCGGTCACGCCGTGAGCTACGCCCGCCATCGCTTGGCCGCGGTCGAGGCCGCCGAGCTCGCCCTCAGCGTTGCCTACTACGCTGGCTGGATCGACCAGCGCAAATCCGGGCGGTCACAGTTGCGAAGTTGAGCAGCTTAAAGTAACTCCTCGCTATGAGCATCGTCACCCGTTTCGCCCCGTCTCCGACCGGCTACATCCACATCGGCAACGCCCGCACCGCCATCGCAAACTGGCTGTTCGCCATGAACCATGGCGGCAGGTTCATTCTCCGTTTGGACGACACAGATGTCGAGCGTTCGAAGCTGGAGTATGCCCTCGCCATCAAACGCGACCTGAAATGGTTTGGCATCATTCCGAGCGAATTTCACGCGCAGTCCGAGCGATTTTCGATCTACATTCAAGCGGCCGAAAAGCTGAAAGCCAATGGCCTTTTGTACCCGTGCTATGAGACCGCCGAAGAGCTCGACCTGCGCCGCAAGCTGCGCCTGACACGCAAACTTCCGCCGGTCTATGGCCGCGAAGCCTTGAAGCTGACGGCAGATGACCGCGCGAAACTTGAGAGCCAGGGAAAGCGCCCGCATTGGCGCTTCCTGTTGCCGAATTTCAGCAATGATCCGTTCAAACCGGTGCGCACCGAAGTGCACTGGGATGACATGGTGCGCGGCCGCCAAACCGTTGATCTGGCTTCACTTTCCGACCCGGTTCTGATCCGCGAGGACGGCTCCTGGCTCTACACGATGCCATCCGTTGTCGATGACATTGAGATGGGCGTCACCCATGTTATTCGCGGTGAGGATCATGTCACCAACACCGGCGCGCAGATCGCACTGTTTCGTGCGCTCAACGCAGAACCGCCGGTGTTTGGTCACCACAATTTGCTGACAACCATAAGCGGCGAAGGGCTATCAAAACGCACGGGCGCTCTGTCGATAGGGTCGCTCGCCGACGCCGGTTTCGAGCCGGAAGCCGTCGCATCACTCGCAATTTTGACCGGCACATCAGACAATGTCGAAGCTCAGAGCTCACTTCAGGATCTCGCCAAACTCTTTGATTTGTCTCATGTTTCCAAGTCAGCAGCCAAGTTTGATCCTGCAGAATTGGTGACATTGAACAAGTCGCTCGTTCACAAGATGACGTTTGCGGCCGTCAAAGCGCGGCTGGTAGAACTCGGGATTTCAGGTGAAAAGGCGGAGCCATTCTGGAACGCGGTCAGGCCCAATCTTGAGAAGGTTCGCGATGCTACTGATTGGTGGCAAGTGGTAACAGTGGCCAAGGCCGCTGACGAGAATGTCGCGGAAGCTGATCTCGATTTTGTCCGCGCAGCCTTTGATCGTCTGCCACAGGGTCCTCTCGATCAGGATAGCTGGAAAGCGTGGACTGGCACCGTGAAAACAGCGACTGGCAGGTTCGGCAAGACCCTGTTCATGCCACTCCGTATTGCGCTTACTGGACGGTCACACGGCCCGGAACTGGCAGCACTTCTGCCTTTGATTGGGCGGGAAGAAACACTGGCCCGACGACCCTGATCTTGCGACCGGGCTGCGCAAGAGCGTC
>JANPEK010000262.1:0-3241 GCA_031422915.1 Phyllobacteriaceae bacterium
CGGGATACTCGATCCGGTCGAGTTCCTGTATTCCACCGCACATGGCGCGGAATTGATGGACATGAAGCATGAACTGGCTGGCGACGCGATGGCGACCTGGCATGCGAAAAAGCTTGCCATGGTTGCAGATGCGCTTGAGGCGTCCGGCGTGGCACCTTCCAAGCATCTGACCGGCATTCAACTCGCGCAGATTCTGCTCGACGGAATAGATGGCCTCAAGATGCGGGCGAAGACCTCGCAGGAGCGGCATGATGGCGCGAAGGCGCTGGTGAAGCTGGTGGCGGGGTAGAATATATGCCGCGCGCGACATCTGATGTAAAAGTGTAGGATTTAATCGTGCTCTGTGCTATCAAGATAAAAACAGGTGCAGCATGAGAACAACACAATCCCTTAGCATCACGCTTCCGTTGGAAATGGCGCAGTTGGTCAAGTCCAAAGTGCTTTCCGGCGAGTATGCGAGCGAAAGTGAAGTCATCCGCGACGGACTGCGAACATTGCAAGCGCGCGATGCAGCAGTTGAAAAATGGCTGCGTGAGGAAGTTGTACCGACCTATGATGCGGTGATGGCGGGCGAAGAGGAAGTCATCCCTGCCGAAGAAGCGCTTCGCAGACTACGGGACTATATGGATTCTCGCATGAGGAGGCCGTAGAGCGCAGCTTGAAGTTCCGAATCCGAAAGCATGACTAAATGACCATACCCTACCGCTCCGCCCCTCATCCGCGCAAACTCACTGTCACTGTTCCTGTCGGCAATGTCATGGTCGGTGGCGGGCATCCGGTTGTGGTTCAATCCATGACCAACACCGATACGGCCGATATCGACGGCACGGTGGCGCAGGTCTCTGCACTCGCCCGCGCGGGGTCGGAGATTGTGCGCATCACGGTAGATCGCGACGAATCCGCCGCCGCTGTGCCGCGCATCCGCGAGCGGCTGGACCGGATCGGCTGCGATGTGCCGCTGGTCGGCGACTTTCATTATATCGGCCACAAGCTGCTTGCCGATCACCCGGATTGCGCCAAGGCGCTGGCCAAATACCGGATCAATCCGGGCAATGTCGGTTTCAAGGAGAAGAAGGACCGGCAGTTCACCGATATTGTCGAAATGGCCATTCGCAATGACAAGCCGGTGCGCATTGGCGTCAACTGGGGCTCGCTCGATCAGGATTTGTTGACGCGCCTGATGGATGAAAACCATGCCAAGGGCGCGCCGCTGTCGGCCCGCGAAGTGATGCATGAGGCAATTGTCCAGTCGGCGATGATCTCGGCGGAAATGGCCGAGGACATCGGCCTGTCGCGCGACCACATCATCCTGTCGGCCAAGGTCAGCCAGGTGCAGGACCTGATCGCCGTCTACACCATGCTGGCTGAGCGCTCGGACCATGCGCTGCATCTTGGTCTCACCGAGGCCGGCATGGGCTCTAAGGGCATTGTCGCCTCGTCTGCCGCCATGGGCATATTGTTGCAGCAAGGCATCGGCGACACAATCCGCGTGTCGCTAACCCCTGAGCCGAACGGCGACCGGACCCGCGAGGTGCAGGTGGCGCAGGAATTGTTGCAGACGATGGGCTTTCGCCAGTTCATCCCCATCGTCGCTGCCTGTCCAGGCTGCGGGCGCACGACATCGACCGTGTTTCAGGAGCTGGCGCAGAAAATCCAGTCTGACATCCGCGAAAACATGCCGGTCTGGCGCGAGAAATACCCCGGCGTCGAGGCGCTCACCGTTGCCGTTATGGGCTGCATCGTCAACGGTCCGGGCGAATCCAAACACGCGGATATCGGCATCTCGCTGCCCGGAACCGGCGAGACACCAAGCGCTCCAGTGTTTATCGACGGCAAAAAGGCGGCGACCTTGAAAGGCGCGGACATTGCTGCGGATTTTCAGGTGATGGTAGCGGAGTATATTGAGAGAAGGTTTGGGCAATGAGTGTTTCAGCCTTCCCCCTGCGGGCAAGGTGTCAGCGGAGCCGACGGATGGGGGTGGCGGTGGAAATGCAAAAGTGCAGAATCGGGTCGCAGGAAGTTCTGGGATCCTGCATCTTCACCGCTACCCCCATCCGTCGCCTTGCGGCGACACCTTCCCCGCAAGGGGGAAGGCTGGAGTGCGTGTTCATCTCTTGCGCTGTCTCCGTTAGTGTAGACCCCTCACGCCGCGATCCTGATTGGCCCGACCTTGATGTCGTCCTGATGTTCCCGCGCGAGCGCCAGATCGTGGGCGCTTTGCATACGGCACAGTGTATCCGCCTGCAAACCAAATGCCTTTTCAAACCGGATCGCCATCTCGGCCGTCAATCCGGCGCGGCCATTCAAAAGCATGCTCATGGCCTGCCGGGACACGCTGAAATGCTTGGCAAGATCCGTGACGCTCAAATGGCTCGGCTCAACCATTTCCTCCCGAAGCCAGATGCCGGGATGCACGGAGAAGAAGGGAGAAATCTTGATCGCCATCAGTGATAATCCTCCAGATCGAGACCGACGATTGTAGCAATTTCGATCAACTTGAACGCCAGAGCATCGGGTGCCAAAACTTTAGTCCCGAATGCCGCTTCGTCGCGCAATGCCATTCAACCTTTGTTCGAAATAATGTCGAAAAATGGCGTATTCAGGATAGCTTTGGGGGTCTTTCCAATAGGCGCCAAAACGCCCGATCAAACCTGCTATCCAATCGGCAGCTTGCACTGTTTGGTATCGGTGACTTTCCAAATGGAAAGGTGGTTCGATGAGCGTGCGCCGCCGGTGATTTTGTGCATACATGCTTTGTGCCGCAGCATTGATAAGAGCGGACCTCTGATCGTGCTCGTCCAGCGCCATCAGAAAGTGGCCCACAGGCTTGCAATCCTCTGTGCAGAAGGTGTCAATTCGCTTGATCGCCTCAATGAGCATCTTTGCATAGAGCCGATTGGGGTCGTGACTTTCCGGTTTTGGGGACTTTTTCGTCCCCACATAGAAAATGAACCCGTCGAGCGATTCAATTTTTTTGAAAAGCTTGTTCGTAAATCGTCTCAGTTCAGGATATTTCTCCACATTGGCGACAGTGAACAGGCTTGCGCCCTTCTTTTCCCACAATGCCGGGTGCTTGCCTGACCGCTTAATCTCGAAATCGAGCAATTCGCACTTTCTTTGGAAGAACCAGGTTCCAAACTCTCTGACCGCAGATGCCGGTATGACGAAGCCCGCCAAGCCAAAAACAGGACTGTCGTTGTATTTAGGATCATCGCGACTGATGTAAGGGCCGATGTGACCA
>JANPEK010000263.1:0-12160 GCA_031422915.1 Phyllobacteriaceae bacterium
GTGGATACCGACCTGTCCGGGAGCATGAAGTGCCAGACGTGCGGGGTGTGGCTTTTGTCACATTCGCTAATCCATAGAGGCAGGAGTCCACACCCCGCTTCCCGTTCTTTGACAATGGCCAGACCGGCAACGGGGCGTGGCAATGGAAATGCACGGCTTCAACCTCGCCCCTCCGGGGAGAGGTGTCGGCGCAGCCGACGGAGAGGGGAAGTCCGACAGGCCCTCTCCGCTTCGCTGCGCGAAGCCCCTCTCCCGCGAAGCGGGCGAGGTTAAACTTTCCACCTCTTGCCACCCGCCAACACGCATCATAACCTTAGCCTTGACGCCACAGGAGCCCGCCATGCGCATGCGTTTTGCCACTCTCCTCTTTACTGCGCTTGCCACGCTGGCTCAGGCCGGAACTGTCCCGGTTGGTGAAGAGGGGGCGCTCAAGGACATCCTGCCGCCAACGCCCGGCGAGCACATCTGCTTTGCGCGCACCTATGACGCGACGCATTTGAAGGCGCACCCGAAGCAGACAGTGTCCCACATCGAGTTTCGTCTCGCCTATTACCGCCATGATCCAGACGACGGTTATCCGGAAGGCCAGCGCAACTATTACTTTGACCTGCGCGCCAAGCGGAAGGGCAGCGATGATATGGCGTCCACCGGCGGCGAGTGCAATTCCAACGAAGGCGGCATCTTCTGCGGCGTTGATTGTGATGGCGGCGGCGTGTTGCTCAAGGGCGATGCCAACGCGGTTACCCTGTCATTCGGCGACAAGTGGGGCATCTCGATGACCAACGAATGCGGCGGCGGCGAGGGCAGCGGGCCGGACCTGTTGCCCGGCGCGGATGACAAGGAATTCAAGCTGACGACGATCGATAAGTGTCCGGCTTACGATGATTGGTGAAACTCAGTCCCGCAGCATCGCCTGCAGCGCGGCGGCCTGATCCTTGGGCATGGCGGCGAGCATCACGCGGGCGGAGTATGCACCCCAGATGCCATCACCATCGCGGATCATCCAGTCTTCAACATCAGACTTGGCCACCACCATGCGCTGGCCCATCTTGTATTGATTGCCGTTGACCGGCTTGTTGGCGAGGCGACCGGAGAATTTGCCGTCCTTGATGGCGTCGATTTGCAGCCAGATATGTTCAGTCTCGCCATTTTGCGTCAGCGGGAATTTGATCGAGAAGGTGCCGGGTGCCTGTTCGGCCCACATGCGTTCAAAGCGTGGCAGTGTCTTGCGGCCTTGCGCCTTGGCAGCGTTCATCGCCTCGTCTTGCGTCGAATAGGCAATCACATTGTCGTTCACGGGCCGCGGCGCTTTGGGATCAGTGCCGGGCTTGGCGGCGGGAATTGCCGACGGTTTGTCATTTGAAACGTTCATCGACGAAAACGTGCTGCCGCCCATCCCAGTCAAATTGGCACCGCCGAGGACGACGGCATAGAGCGCCACCCCCGCTGCGATTTTCTTCAACATGGCGCAAATCTCCCCTGCCGCCGTTGGTGGTTGCCAAGGGTTCTACCGCAGTGCGGTTGCAGGCTGCTTAAGCGGATTGGTTACAAAATGATTGATCGACCCATGCGCTTGCCACATGGCTCATTCCCTCACAGCGCACTTGTTGCAGTGCAACATCACGCCCATATTCCGGAGCAGGGAGAGAACAAGGAGAATACAAATGAAGAAGTCCCTTATGTCCGCCCTGTTCGGCAAGCTGCCGACCCGCCGCGAGCGCGAGATGGAATATCTGAACCGTTCGGTCACGATTTATGACCTTGAGCGCCGCCAGCGCGAAGTTGCGCAGGGCATGTTCCGCTCTTACTGAGCGGAACACCAATTTGCGGGCGCCGGTCAGCGCCCGCCACTTCAATGCTTTTTTGCCTGCACCAGATAGGCGGAAATTGTCGTCTCGCCGAGAATGCGCGCCGCCTCCAGCCGGTGCAGCCCCTCGACGATGATGTGCCGCTTGCCGTCAAAGCGCACCATGATCGGCAGTTTCATGCCGTTTTCCAGTATATCCTCAGCCAACGCCTGCGCCTTGGCCTCGACGAGCAGTTTGCGCCGCTCTAGAGGGATGTAGACCGTGTCGACGGGCACCTGTTGAATTTTCAGCATTTTGACATCCGATTTCCTGACGCAAGCTTGGCACGTCGTGAGCCGGATTGCATGATTTCATGGCGGTTTCAGAAAACTTATCCACCATGCTCATCGCTGGCGCATAATCACCGAGGGGCTTCTAGAAAGCCTAACAAACATGGTGAACCGTTCGTAAACCAATTGACGTTAGGCTTTATGACTGTGGTGTGGAGTGGCAGCGTTCATGATCATTGAACAGTTTCTGAAATGGGTCGAAAGCGCGCGTGCGGCAGAGCGTGAGGCGGCGGCTGGGTCACTCGCCCGCGCGTATCTGCAATCGCCGCTCGATTTTGATGAGCGGTTTGCTGCCGAGGCAGCACTGACGACGCTGCTCGATGATCCGTCACCAAATGTCCGGCTGGCGCTTGCCGAAGCCCTGTCGAACAGCCACCTCGCGCCTTTGCACATTGTCGCCGCGCTTGCCGCCGACCAGCCGGAAATCGCCGGCATGGTGCTGGTGCGCTCGCCGCTTTTGTCGGACACGGATTTGATCGACCGTGTTGCCCTTGGTTCGGAAGAGGTTCAATGCGCCATTGCCATGCGACCGCAGTTGACCAGCGCACTCTGCGCTGCAATCGCCGAAGTCGCCTGTATTGATGCCTGCCAGGCGATGCTTCGCAATGACGGGGCGAAAATCGTTTCGCTGTCGCTGCGGCGGCTCGTTGAACGTTTCGGAGATGATGCCGGGACGCGCGAATTGCTTCTATCCGACGCCCGTCTGCCAACCGATGCGCGCCATGCTCTGGTTGTCAAAGTCAGCGCCGCGCTGCGCAGCATGGGCCTTGTGCGCGCGCTCATCGGCCCGCAGCGCGCCGAGCGGATCACGCGCGAAGCCTGCGTGCGTGCGTGTCTTGATCTGGTTGACGAGTCGCCAGCGCATGAGCACCCGGCGCTTGCGGAGCACTTACGCCTGTCCGGCGAACTGACGACTTCGTTCGTGCTTCGCGTGTTGATCCATGGCAAGATCGGCTTCTTCGCCACCATTCTGTCAGCGCTTTCGACGCAGGATGAGACGCGCATCAAGGCGCAGTTGGCGCATGGCCGCGCCTCCATATTGACGGCACTGTTTCGCAAATCCGGCTTCACTGATGCAGTGTCGTCGATTCTGATGCGGGGGCTGGATTGCTGGCGCGCCGTTGCCAATGGCAAGCTGAGGGCAGGGCCGCAGGAAGTCGCGCGGCTGATGCTCCAGCATTTCGGCGCGGCGGAAACCACACCGGCGTTTGCCCATGGCAATGATGATCTGGTGGCGCTGATCCGCTCGATCTATTTGGAAACGGTCCGCGAAAACGGTCGCAGGCACGCCGATGCAATCCGGGCGGCATAAAGTTATCCACCTGCGCTGAAACGCCCTCATAATGCTCCAGGTTCAATTTTGGAGCAGGGGGAGTCAGATATCCAATTCAGTAGCAAATTCAGCGCGTTCCTGGATAAACCTGAAGCGCGCTTCCGGTTTGGTGCCCATCAGGTCGTCCACCGCCCGCGCAGTATCGGCAACATCCGCACCCGATATCTCGACCTTGAGCAACATCCGCTTGCGCGGGTCCATCGTGGTTTCCTTCAGCTGCGAAGCCATCATTTCGCCCAGACCTTTGAAGCGTCCGATCTCCACCTTGCCGCGGCCGATGAACTCGGTTTTCAGAAGCTCTTCCTTGTGCAAATCATTGCGGGCGTAGAGCGTCTTGGTGCCTTGCGTGATCCTGTAAAGCGGCGGCACGCCGAGGAAAAGATGGCCGTTGCGGATGAGGTCCGGCATCTCCTGATAGAAAAACGTGATCAAAAGCGAAGCAATGTGCGCGCCGTCGACATCGGCGTCGGTCATGATGATGACGCGACCGTAGCGCAGATCTTCGTCGCGGTATTTGGATCGCGTGCCACAGCCGAGCGCCTGAATGAGGTCGCCGATTTGCTGATTTGCCTGCATCTTGTCGCGGCCGGCGCTGGCAACGTTGAGGATCTTGCCGCGCAGCGGCAGCACCGCCTGCGTCGCCCGGTCGCGCGCCTGCTTGGCCGAACCGCCTGCCGAATCGCCCTCAACGATGAAGATTTCCGCACCATCGGCGGCGTTCTGCGTGCAATCTGCCAGCTTGCCCGGCAGACGCAGTTTGCGCACGGCGGACTTGCGCGAAACTTCCTTTTCCTGTCGGCGGCGCAGGCGCTCTTCGGCGCGCTCGACCACCCAGTCGAGGAGCTTGGACGCGTCTTGCGGCGAGTCTGCCAACCAATGGTCAAACGGGTCGCGCAAAGCATTCTCGACGATGCGCTGTGCTTCGACTGTAGCCAGCCGATCTTTGGTCTGGCCGACAAATTCCGGCTCACGGATAAACACCGACAGCATCGCGGCGCAGGAAATCATCACGTCGTCGGACGTGATAATGGCGGCGCGCTTGTTGTTGGTCAGTTCGGCGTAAGCGCGCAATCCTTTGGTGATGGCGGTGCGCAGTCCCGCCTCATGCGTGCCACCGTCACCCGTCGGGATCGTGTTGCAATAGGAGCGCGAAAATCCGTCACCGCCATGCCAGGTGACCGCCCATTCGACCGACCCGTGGCCGGACGCCTTCTCGGACTTACCGGCAAACATGTCCCGGGTGACCTGAAATTCGGAACCGAGCTGGGCGGCAAGATAATCTTTCAAACCACCTGGAAAGTGGAATACCGCCTTCTCCGGCGGCGCGTCCTTGGTGTTCAGATGGACAGGCGCACACGTCCAGCGGATTTCCACGCCGCCGAACAGATAGGCTTTCGAGCGCGCCATGCGGTAAAGCCGCGCCGGTTCGAACTTGGCATCCTTGCCGAAAATCTGCGGGTCCGGGTGGAAGCGTACTTTGGTTCCGCGCCGGTTTTGCACATCGCCGAGTTCCACGATCGGTCCCTGGCAGATGCCACGGGCAAAGGTCTGGCGGTAGAGCTTGCGGTTGCGCGCCACTTCCACTTCGAGAACATCCGACAGCGCGTTGACCACCGATACGCCGACGCCATGAAGACCGCCGGACGTCTCGTAGACCTCAGAGTTGAACTTGCCGCCGGCATGAAGCGTCGTCATGATGACTTCCAAAGCCGACTTGTTTTCATACTCAGGGTGCCGGTCAACCGGAATGCCACGGCCATTGTCGGTGACCGACACATAGCCTTGTGCATCGAGTTCAACGTCGATGAAAGTCGCATGACCCGCGACGGCCTCGTCCATGGAGTTGTCAATCACCTCGGCAAAGAGATGGTGATAGCCCTTTTCGTCAGTCCCACCAATATACATGCCGGGACGCATGCGCACGGGTTCCAGTGCCTTGAGAACCACAATGTCGGCGGCCGAGTAGGATTCAGTTGTCGCCGCTGGTTTGGCTTGCTGCGCGGCGGGTTTGGAGGACGGTGTGGCCTTCTCCGCTGGCTGCGGCATGCGCGGGGCAGGCGGCGGCAGGTCGCCAAACAGATCGGTCGAGTCGGTCATACAATCCTCAGGAGGCTCAAAGGCAGCGAATCAGCATCAAACAATGCCACGGATGTTGTGTTCATGCGACCCGTTGGCCAATTTTGCGTTACGGCGATTTCAGGTTGCGGACGTGAACAAATTGCTAACCATAGGCACGAATTGTCCCGAAACTGCACAGGCTTTACGCGTCTCTTTAGGATTTTCCCTGATGATGGCCTGAAGCGGAAAACCGCAAAGGCACAGGGGCACAGCGTGAAGGGCAAACTCATACCAATGGTCGGACTGGCTGTCGTGTTCGGCGGCCTGTCAATTTTCATTGCCGACCGGTTTGTAAAGTCGCAGACAGTTGCTCCGGCACCTGCCGCTGAGACCTCCGCTGTTTCTTCCATGCCAGCCGTCGAAACGCGCAAGTTGCTCGTTGCATCGACCGCGCTGAAATACGGAATGGAGATCACGCCGGAGTCCGTGCAGGAAGTTGACTGGCCGGCCAATGCGCTTCCGGAAGGTTCATTCAGTTCGATCGCCGAGTTGACCGAGGGTGGAAAGCGGCTGGTGCTAGCGCCCATGGCTCCGAACGAACCTGTTCTGTTGTCGAAGCTTTCCGGCAAGGATGGCCGCGCGTCGCTGTCCAACCTTTTGGAATCCGGCAAGCGCGCCGTGTCAATCCGCGTCGATGACATCACCGGTGTTGCCGGCTTCGTCACACCGGGCGACCGTGTGGACGTGCTCTTGACGCGTCAAAAGAATGCCGCACCCGTGCAGTCTTCATCAGGGTCAGAAGAGGTGACTGCCGCAACACCGGTTTCAGAGCTGGCGTCGGAAGTCATTTTGCAGAATGTCAAAGTGTTGACCACAGACCAGAGCGCCGACCAATCTTCGGTTCAGGCTGCCGTCGCTCGCTCGATCACCGTTGAAGTGTCTACTGACGACGCACAGAAGGTGGCGCTCGCACAGCAGCTTGGGACGCTCTACCTTTTGCTTCGCTCAGCGGGCGACGCTGCGGCGGCGAACGATGCAACGTTCACCTCGTCGAACCTCGACACGAAACAGGCCAAGCCAGTCGCGGCGTCAGCGATGTCCGCGCCATCCATACTGTCGATTGAAAATGAAGGGCCGAAATACAAGTCGCTGGTCGTGACACGCGGCCATGTCGGCGAGACGTTTTCGGTCATTGATGAACAAGGCAACCAGATCAAGGCGTCTGCGGGCGCAAACAACTGATCGCTTTTACAAAGCGGGAAACGGACTTAGGGGCATAAAATGCGGGCTCGGGGATTGGGGAAACTGGTGGGGATCGGTCTGGCTGTTGCCGGGCTTGCTGCACCGATGGCTGTGGCAACGAACGCACGCGCTGACGATGGCGTTATCAACATTGTCGCGGGCAAGACCAAGTCGATTAAAATCGCCAAAGGCAAGCCGAAAACCATCAGGCTCGACCAGGGTTTTGCCGAGATTGTTGTCGGCGATCCGGAAGTGGCCAATGTCACCCCGCTCACCAACCAGTCGTTTTACGTGCTTGGCCACAAGCTCGGCACCACCGGCATCGCGTTGTTTGATGAAAACAAGAAGCTGATGGGTTCGGTCGATGTTGAAGTGACCTATGACACCCAACAGCTGAACGCCGCCATTCAGCAGAATGTGCCCGACTCAAACATCAAAGCCTCCAGTGCCAATGGCCAGATCGTTTTGTCGGGCGCGGCCAAGGACAAGGTCGGCGCCGAGAAAGCCAAGAAGATCGCCAAGCAGTTCAACGAAGGCAACGATGTCATCGACTCGGTGAACATCACTTCCTCGCAGCAAGTGCAGTTGCAGGTCCGTTTCATCGAAATCAACCGCCAGTCGATCACCAAACTTGGCGTCAAGGCGGGTGCAAACTTCATTCAGGGCATCGGCGGCGCGGCGGCGATGTTCGACGGCTTTACCGAGCAGACACTGGCAGGCAACGGCCAAATCATCGGCCAGTTCATCATGCCCGGGCTTCAGATCGACGCGCAGATTGATGCGCTGGAAGATCGTGGCCTTGCCCGGCGTCTGGCCGAACCCAATCTTGTCGCGCGGTCCGGCGAAAAGGCCAGCTTCCTTGCCGGTGGCGAATTTCCGATACCCGTTGCCCAGAGCGGCGGCGCCGTCACCATCGAGTTCAAGAAATATGGCGTTGGTCTCGAATTCACGCCGACTGTGCTTGCAGACGGATTGATTGCGCTCGATATCGCACCGGAGGTATCGTCCATCGACACGACGAACTCCTACAAAACACCGGGCGGTATCGCCATTCCCGGCTTCAGCGTCCGCCGCGCTCAGACATCTGTTGATCTGAAAAGCGGGCAGAGCTTCATGATGGCCGGTTTGTTGCAGACATTCAACGACGTCGGCATTGAGCGCACGCCCGGCATAGGCAAAGCACCGATTTTGGGCTCGCTGTTTTCCAGCAAGAATTACCAGCGCCGCGAGACTGATCTCGTGATTATCGTGACGCCGCATCTGGTCCGGCCAGTTGACCCGTCAAAGCGGATGGCAACTCCGTTCGACAGCACATTGCCACCCAGCAGCAACGATCTGTTCCTCGCCAATGTTGATGAAATCAAGGTCTCGGACATCAATCGTGCGAAGGGCAGCGCTGCGAAAAATGCTGCAGTTCCGGGCGCGGGGCATTTCCTCGACCTGACTGAGCCCAAGAACCTGTCTGAGCCCAAGTGAAAGGCGTCTGATCGTGAACCGCATACTTCTGATAACACTACTCGCCGTCAGCGCGCTGCTTGCCAGCTGTGCGAAGGAAGACTCCATGCGCACCGAAGGCGTCACCCTTGGAGTTGGGGACTCCGTGGCGCGCAATACGGCGTTGCAGGTGATTGATCCGTGGCCGGCTGGCGTTGAGGACACGGAGCTTCTCATTCCGAATGAGCGCGGCGGCAAAGACGGCAGCACACCGGCAACGGCTGCGCCGGCAACCAGCGCAAACCCATAATAGCAAGAAAAGCAGGGCAAGGACATGAACGAAGCATCATCAAAACGGATTGCAATCGTTTCGCAGGACGGATCGTTCGTCCAGGAAACGCGTGCGGCGTTTGCCTCGGCTGACCGGATCGAATTGCGCGTCCTCGAAAAGAACGTCAGCGAATTGCGCGGCGATCTGCAGGAGATGGAATGCGCGGTTGCCGTTATCGATCTCAACACCCGCAAAATCGAAGAGCTTGAGTCGCTGCAGCGTATCATGCGCCGTCTCGACAGCCGCATCCCGGTGGTTGTTGTCACGCAGGAATTTGATGCCGCAGCAGTGCGGATTCTCGTTCAAATGCAGGTGTCCGACTTTCTCATCAAGCCAATCTCGACCGCTGACCTCGTCCGCTCCTGCATCCGTGCCCTCAAGGGTCCCGAGAAGAACGAAGTCGCGGAAGCGCAGATTTATACGTTCATGCCAGCGGCCGGCGGAGTCGGCTCTACAACGATGGCAATCGAGACTGCGTTCCTTCTGCACAATTCCGCCCATCGCGCGTCGTCAACCTGCGTGGTTGATCTCAACTTTCAGCAAGGCGTTTGCGCCGAGTATCTCGATCTTGAGCCGCGTTTTGACATCACCGAAATTGAAAACCAGCCGGAGCGCCTCGACCGGCACTTGCTTGACGTGATGCTGTCCAAGCATGAGAGCGGGCTTTGCGTTCTTGCAGCGCCGGTGCAGCCGACGGAAATGCGTTCGTTCAACGCCGAAGTTGTCGTTCGCATGCTGGATTTGGTCTCAGCCTATTTTGACAATGTTGTCATCGACATGCCGCGCACATGGTTCCCGTGGACGGAGACAGTGCTGCTCGGGTCCAACAAACTTTATATCGTCACTGAAATGACCGTGCCGTGCCTGCGCCACACGCAGCGGCTCATTCAGGCGATCCTGAACAACACCAATAAACAGACCAAGCCCAACGTCATCGTCAACCGCTTCGAGCAAAAGACATTCGAGAACGGAATTCGCCTTGCTGACGTGGAAGAGGTGCTCGGCGAGCATTTTGCCGGGGGCGTGGCCAACAATTACCGCCTTGTGCGCGAGGCCGTTGATCGCGGCGTGCCGCTGCACCAGATCGATCCGAACGCCAATGTCATCCAGGATTTGCGCAAGATTATCCTCCCGGAAGAGGTGGCGATGGTTGAGACCCGCAAAAAGAGCCTGTTCCAGATGGGCAAGTCACTCCTGAGGAAAGCCGGGTAAGTCCGGTTCGGGATCCAAAGGGGAATGAGCATGTCGAGCCGGTTTTCAATTTTGCAGAAGAAGCCCAGCCAAGAGGCCGTGAACTCGGCTGCGGCGAAGGTTGAGCAATCCAAGGAAGTTCAAATCCCCCGGTCGCTGCACATGGACGCCAAGGTGCCGACCGCTGCTGCGCCCGCGCAGTCCCGCGCCAACGACCGCGTGCTTGACGCCAAGATCCGCTTGCACAAGAAGCTGATTGAAGAGCTGAATTTGCCTGCGCTTGAGCGCATGCCTGTTGAGGATGTGCGCCGCGAAATCCTGTCCTACGTGTCCGAGCAGGTGCGCGAGGAGCGGCTTGCGCTTAACGTTGCCGAACTTGACGCGCTGGTTGATGACATCGTCGACGAGATGGTTGGTCTTGGCCCGCTCGAGCCGCTGCTCAAGGATCCGACGATTTCCGACATATTGATCAACGGCCATGAAAACTGTTTCATCGAGCGTGGCGGCAAGTTGGTGCCGGTGCACATTCCGTTCAAGGACGAAGCCCATCTGGTGCGCATCGTCAACAAGATCGTCGCGGCTGTCGGCCGCCGCATCGATGAATCGCAGCCGATGTGCGACGCGCGCATGCTTGATGGCTCGCGCTTCAACGCCGCCATCCGCCCGGTTGGCGTTGATGGTCCGCTGGTTTCGATCCGCAAATTTTCCAAGAACAAACTTGGCCTGCACAAGCTTGTCGAATTTGGTGCGCTGACGCAGCCGATGGCCGAAGTGATCGCCGCCGCTGTCAACGCGCGCATTACCACCATCATTTCCGGCGGCACAGGCACCGGCAAAACAACGATGCTGAATGCGTTGTCGGCGTTCATTCCCGATGATGAGCGCCTGATCACCATCGAAGACGCTGCCGAGTTGCAGTTGCAGCAGCCGCACGTCGCCCGCATGGAAACACGGCCCGCGAATGTTGAAGGCAACGGCGAAATCCGCCAGCGTGACCTTGTCAAGAACGCGCTGCGCATGCGGCCTGACCGCGTGATCCTTGGCGAAGTGCGCGGCGAAGAAGCATTCGACATGCTCCAGGCCATGAACACCGGTCATGAAGGCTCGATGGCGACCATCCATGCCAACACGCCGCGCGATGCGGTTTCGCGTCTTGAGCAAATGCTGGGCATGACCGGCATGCCAATGACAGTGCAATCCATCCGCAGCCAAATATCGTCAGCCATCGGCCTTATTGTCCAGCTCACGCGCCTTTCGGACGGCAAGCGCAAGATCACCTCCATTGCCGAAATTACCGGCATGGAAGGCGATGTGATCCAGATGCAGGAAATCTACAAGTTCGTGCGCACGGCGACAGAATCTGACGGCAAGATTGTCGGACACTTTGAAGCAACCGGCATCCGTCCGCGCTTTCTTGAGCATCTCAAGGCCATGGGCATCGAGTTTCCCGGTTCCTACTTTGAACCTGGCCTGCCGAAGGCTTGATGATGTTCAGCGGCTCCTCAACCCTTTACCTGGTTTACGCCGCAGCCGCGATTTGCGGCATCATGATTGCTGAGGCTGCGTATCTGCTGGTCGCCCATAAGGCGGACCGGCGCGAGGCTATCAACCGGCGCATGAAGGTGTCCACCAAAGACATGACCCAGCGCGACGTGCTTGTGCAATTGCGCAAGGAGCGCGGATTGAATGAGGGCCGGTTCTCCTGGCTGTCGTTCAAGTCGATCAGAACACTGCGCATCCAGTCGGGTGTGGTAATGGCAATGCCAAAATTTCTTGGCATCACCACAGCCGTCGCCATTGCCATGTGCGCATACGGTGCATTCAAAACCGGCGACAACCTCTATGCTCTGTTGACTTTTCCGCCTCTGGGCCTGCTGCTGCCATTTCTTGTGCTTCGCCGCATGCGCAAGAAGCGGCACAAGCTGTTTGGAACTCAGCTGCCTGAGGCGCTCGACCTGATGACGCGCGGCCTCAAGGCGGGACATCCCGTGCCTGTCGCACTCAGCATGGTCGGTCGCGAGCTGCCAGACCCAATCGGCACGGAGTTTGGCTTGGTGGCGGATGAAATCACTTACGGTGCTGATATGGTCACCGCGCTGTCCAGCATGTATGAGCGCGTCGGTCAGGAAGACCTGCCGCTGTTTATCACCGCTGTCTCGATCCAGACATCCACAGGCGGCAATTTGCGCGAGATTCTCGATGGTCTGTCGAAAGTGATCCGTGAGCGCGGAAAACTGCGCCGAAAAATCCGCGCCATCTCCGCCGAGGGCCGGGCGTCGGCATATATTCTGACCGCCGTGCCGTGCCTGCTCATGAGCGTGTTGCTGATTTTCATGCCTGACTACTACGGCGAGGCGACGCAATATGACACGACGTGGAAACTGCTCGGCTTTGCCGCGTTCTGGCTTGGCCTTGGCAACTTCATCATGGCCCG
>JANPEK010000264.1:0-24684 GCA_031422915.1 Phyllobacteriaceae bacterium
CATCGAGGTGTGCATCTCGTCGCCGGTGCGGTCCAGAAACCCGGTGTTGATGAAAACCACACGCTGGCGCGCGGCGCGGATGCATTCTTTCAGATTGACCGTGGTGCGGCGCTCTTCATCCATGATGCCGATCTTGATGGTGTTGCGTGCCATGCCGAGAATGTCTTCGACGCGGCCGAAGGTCTTGACCGCGAAGGCCACTTCAGCAGGGCCGTGCATTTTTGGCTTGACGATGTAGACTGACCCATCCGGCGAATTGGCGCGGCGGCCATTGCGACCGACATCATGGAGTGCAATGAGACTGGTGATCGCTGCATCCATCAGGCCTTCGGGAATTTCATGTCCATCGCGATCGAGCATGGCGGGACTGGTCATCAGGTGCCCGACATTGCGGATCAGCATCAGCGCCCGACCCTTGAGCGTGAGCGCCGACCCGTCCGGCGCGGTAAAGGCCTTGTCGGCGTTGAGCCGGCGGACAATCACCTTGTCGCCCTTGGCAACCTCTTCTGTGAGGTTACCTTTCATCAGACCAAGCCAGTTGCGGTAGACAAGCGTCTTGTCTTGCGCATCCACAGCGGCAATCGAATCCTCGCAGTCCATGATCGAAGTCAGCGCCGATTCCAGCACCACGTCCGCTATGCCCGCCGCATCGTCCTTGCCGATGATGTTGGTCCGGTCGATCACCACTTGCGCATGCATGCCGTTCCTGACCAGCAGCACAGACGAAGGATTGGCCGCATCGCCGGTGTATCCGGCAAATTGCGCAGGGTCCCTCAGGCCTGTTGCGCCAGCTGCGTTGGTGACATGCAAAATGCCATCGGCAGCTGACAACGCAGAAACGCTCTCCCACGACCCGGCAGCCAGCGGTGCCGATTCATTCAGGAACCCGCGTGCCCAAGCGATAACCTTCGCGCCGCGCAGAGGGTTATACCCCTTGCCCTTCTCCGCGCCGCCCTCCTCTGAAATAGCATCCGTCCCATACAGCGCATCATACAGTGAGCCCCAGCGGGCGTTGGCAGCATTCAGCGCATAACGCGCATTCATCACCGGCACCACCAGCTGTGGCCCGGCGACCGAGGCGATTTCCGGATCAACATTGGTGGTCGAAACTGCAAACACCGGACCTTCCGGCAACAGGTAGCCGACGGAAGTCAGAAAAGTGCGATATTCCTCCATTGAATATCCGGCGCCGCGCTTGTCGTTGTACCAGCCGTCAATCTGCATCTGCAGCGCATCGCGCTTGGCCAGGAGTGCCCGGTTCTTTGGCGCAAGTTCGTTGAGAATATCGGCCATCCCGTTGAGATAGGCTGAAGCATTCACGCCAGTCCCCGGCAGCGCCTCGTTGACGATGAAGTAATGCAGCTCTTTGTCGATCTGCATTCCGTTGATGGTCAGTCTCGCGCGCATGGCCGGCATCCCAAATTTCGTCTTTCCGCGTTACCGGCAAAATGCCCCGGCACCACCTCAATCTTCCGCAACTGAAAAGGCCTATCCACACGCGATGTCAATTCCAAAGCCGGACAATAGGCCAAATTGCCAACATCAAGACCCAACCCGTGGCCGACCATGGGCGCTTGCGGAAATGACACCTTCGATAAACTTGCGCTGGCCTTCAACGGTCGCAGTCTTGATGTCCCGCCCCATGTCCACATGCGCATCCGCCGCGCCGGCTTGCGCAGCTTTGGCAAGCGCGACATCGCTCGCCGTCGTTTCCGCAAAAGCCAGTGCCGCTTGTTCGTCCGTGAAGTCCTTGACCTCAGCCCCGACGCTCACACGGAAGCGGCCTTCCTCAGGCTGGCTGATATGGGCGCTCACCTTCACCCTCACCTCTCCGACCACCGCGCCGACCGCGTTGGCAACGCCCGCGTCTTGCGGGATTATCGCCTCGGTCGAAAGCAGCCTCCCGACGGCCGGATAGACCAGCGGTGCCGATGCGCCAAGTCCGATCACCGGACGGTCCAGTTCGAGCGAAATTCGAACGGTTCCCGCGCGCTTTTCGAGCGCCCTTTGTGTGAGCGGCGAGCGCAACATCGCAGGGCCGTCAAGCCCGTCTTCCGCAAACGCTGCTTCCAATACCAGCTCCGCCGAACGCCGTTCCAACGCCGCAATTGTCATCGCCGCCATCTCTTCAGGCGTCGCCGCAATCGCCCGCCCGCGCCCGTCCCGCTTGCGGGCAAACAGCATCGCGCCAAGCCGCGCCGCCTCGCCATTGCCAGTCGATTGCCGCCCGGCCACATGCTGCGCATCGGTCGGCGTGTATCCGCAAATCATTGCCAATCCGCGCACGACAAGCCGGTTCAATGAGGTAATCTGCGATGCGGAGCCAATCAGACCGGACAGCGGTTGCGGCTTTGGCAAAAGGCGGTGGTAAAGCGCTGCTTCTGAAGGTGATAGCCCGGCAGCGAACCGTTCGGCAAGGCCGGTGCTGAGCGCAAACCGGCCTTCAAGCCGGTCCATCGTGTCGGATTTCACCTGCTTTTCAAGGGTTTGCAGGATTTCAGGATGCGCCACGGCAGCCAGCGCCAACGGCAAAATGCGGCGCGGGCCAAGGATGAGTTTTGGCTCAAGCCCGCCTTCTTCCATGGAAACTTCGGAGTCTCCGCCCAGCCCGTGTGTGCGCATCGCCACCGCCTCGACCATCGTCGAAAAGCCGCCAACCGTCGCACCTTCTTCGTCCAACCGCGGTTTGCCGTCGGTCAAAAGCGCAATATCGGTCGTGGTGCCGCCAATGTCGGAGACTATGGCGTTGTCGAGCCCGGTCAGGAACCGCGCGCCGACAAGGCTGGCCGCCGGACCCGAAAGTATTGTTTCTATTGGTCTTTCCGCCGCAAACGCCGCTGAAACCAACGCCCCGTCGCCGCGCACCACCATCAACGGCGCAGTAATTCCAGCTTCACTGAGAAAGGATTGCGTCGCGTCAATCAAACGCCCGATCAGCCCGACCAGCCGCGCATTCAAAAGCGTTGTCAGCGCTCGCCTTGGACCGCCAAGTTTGGAGGACAGCTCATGGCTGACGGTAACCGGCAGGCCGGTGATCCTGCGCGCCAATTCCCGTGCCGCAATCTCGTGCGCCGGGTTGCGCACGGCAAACAGCGCGGCGATGGCAATGCCGGTGATCGAGCTGCCAATCTCGGTCAGCGCCGCTTCAAGTGCCTGCAAATCAAGCGTTTTCGCCCCGCCATGCGCATCATGCCCGCCGGAAACGATAATCAGAGGGTCCTTGCCCAGCGCCTGCGCTAGGCCGTCGCGGTGCAGATCCTTGGCGTCAAAGCCGATTCCCACCAGCGCCACCCGCCCGCCTTGGCCCTCGACCAGCGCGTTGGTCGCCAACGTCGTGGACATTGACACAAGCCCTATCTCGGACGGTTTTGCCCCCGCCTTCTCCATCACCGCCCGCGCCGCACTTGAGATGCCAATCGACAAATCATGCCGCGTTGTCAGAGACTTGGCCGAAGCCACAATCCCGCGCGCAGGGCTGTAGAGCACCGCATCGGTATAAGTCCCGCCCGTGTCAAACCCGAGCCGGAGCCTGTCATCGCCATCACTCATGAATATCCCGCCGCCTGTTCGCAGGCGCACACATATGGCAGGCGGGGCCCAAACAAAAGGCCGGATGTGACTTGAATGCGCCGTTTGATCCACATTTGAGCTTGCCAAACCTCACCAAAACGCATGAGATTGCTGTAGATTGGGAGATTTGCCATGACCCTCGTTTCACTTGGCGCCGGTTTGCGCACCAACCGCAACTTTGAATCCGAACGCATTGATCTCGCCTGCGCTTTCCGCTGGACGGTGCGGTTCAACTGGCATGAGGCGGTCGCCAATCATTTTTCGTTTGCAGTCAATGAAAGCGGCACGCAGTTCCTGATGAACCCAAATCAGGTACATTTTTCGCGTGTCACCGCGTCCAGCCTGCTTTTGCTTGATGCTGACGACCCGAAAAGCATGGACAGGCCCGATGCGCCCGATCCAACCGCTTGGGGACTTCACGGCGCAATTCATCGCAATGTCCGTCACGCCCGCTGCGTCATGCATGTGCATTCAATATACGCAACAGTCTTGGCGTCTCTCGAAGATTCCCGCCTGCCGCCCATCGACCAGAATTGCGCGACGTTCTTCAACCGGCACGTCATTGACGAAAACTACGGCGGACTGGCGTTTGAGGAGGAAGGAGAGCGCTGTTCGGCACTTTTGTCGGACCCCAAAGTCAAGGTGTTGATCATGGGCAGCCACGGCGTTTTGGTGATTGGCAGTACAGTCGCCGACACATTCAACCGGCTCTACTACTTCGAACGCGCCGCCGAAACCTACGTCAAGGCATTGCAAACCGGGCGCAAGCTGCGGCTGTTGTCAGACGAGACCGCCGAGAGCGTGGCGCGCGACATCGAAAACTATCCCGGACAGGCCGACCGGCACTTTACGGATTTGCGGACGATGTTGGATGAGCAGGAGCCCGGTTACCGGGATTGAAGGCTCAAGCAGCTTCGAGAGCGCTGGCGACCTGGCTTGCGGCCAAAGTCATGGCCATTTCGTTGAGGCATTCGACGCAGAGGTCAAGATCAACCAGTCCCATGCGGCTGAGTTCGACATCGATATCCTCAAGCAGAACGCCCGATTCAACCAAGCTCAGGATCGCATCATTGATCGCTTCGCGCGTTTCAAAACGCATCGTCGTATTGGACATTTCCAGGCCCCGGAAAACTACAATTTCACTTAAAATGGCGACAAAGGTTTAATGCCTGATTAATATTAGGCACGCCTTAAATATCTGATGTCCCTTACCGAGGAGCAGCGCCCCAAGCCCCTGAACGCGGCGTCGGCATTCACGCTGCTTTCACGCTGGGTGATTAGGGGTGTCGCTAGGGAATGCAGGAGTCCCGCGTTGAGGTCACTTCAGGGTGGCGTTGGCGCCAAACGGCGTGAGTAATGTCTGCAATTTGTTTTTGGCTTCTGCTCCCGGACGTCTGCCGCTGCAATTGCGGGCGAGAGGTCTAAAGAACTCGAGTCAGTCTGATTTTTCATCGGACCAATGACTGACTCACCGGGGGTCTGGACTGCACGCGCCGACCCCCGGTTTTTTCTCAAAAACTTAAGAAATCTTTAAAAGTATGCTGCGCTTTCACGCTCGTTTCACGCTGCCTTTGTTTCATTCCGGGACAGGATGGTGAATGTATGCATGGTCGCGTGGCAAGACCGAAACTGGCTGAGGCCGGAGAAAATTCGCTTGGGAAGCTGAACGTCCGTAGGGACCCTGATGGTGCTGACCTGCATGGATATCCGGGCGCACTGTCTGGCGCTGACAATGCTTCAGGAGCCTATTGCGGCGTCGTCAGCCGCGACGGCAGCGGTCCCGATATCAAGCTGACTGGCGCGTTGATTGAGCAGCTGGCCATTCGCATGGACGGCAACATCCGCCGCGGCGACGATGGCGGCAGTTTCAATACGGCAATCCCGTCCGGTTACACCTATCTGGCACAGTTCACCGCACACGACCTGACGATGAACAGCCGCGCGGCGGTTGATCTGTTTTGCCCGCCGGTACAGGAGAATTTGCGATCCCGCGCCTTGATGCTCGATACGCTTTACGGCACTGGTCCGCAGACGTCGCCACATTGCCACGCCTGGCCGGAAGATCCGACCGAAACGCCGGTGCATTTGCGGCTGGAGCCGGTGCGCATCGGCTCGCGTGCCGGGCCGTTGCACGATATTGGCCGGATGATCGACCGGTCTGGCGGCCTCGTCCGTTCGGTGCCGCTCATTGCCGATGCCCGCAATGATGACAATGCTGTCGTTTCGCAAATCACCGCGTTGTTTGCAATGGTGCACAATGCGGCAGTAGGCAAAATGCCGGCCAATTGGAACGCCGACGAACGTTACTTCGGCGCGCGGCTGGCGCTGACGGCAGCGTTCAGGTCCATCATTCGCAATGACCTTGTGCGACGTTTGGTCGAGTCGGAAACTTTCGCTTGGTATGATCGCACCAAAGGCGAAAGCCGGTTCCTCGCCAAAGGTTTGAAGCACCGGCCGGTGTCCGCCGAATTTGCCCATGCGGTTTACCGGATGGGACACGCGATGGTCCGCCCTGAATACCGCTTCAACCTGAAAAGCGAGAGCCACCCGCTGGCATCGGTCATCGAGCGCAATTCGCTCAAACGTCCGCGCGACATGCCGTTTGACCGCGAATGGATTGCGCAATGGTCGCTGTTTTTCGATCTCGGGCGCCGCGCGCCGCAGCCGAGCATGCTGATCGGGCCGGGTTACGCCGGGCCACTCATCCGCGCGTTCAAGCACCCGAAAGACTCAGAGGGCGGCGGACTTGCGCGGCGAGATCTCTTGCGGGGCGCAGTCTCAGGCGTCTCCACGCTGGACGGTCTGCGCGAACGGATCTCCGCAGTCGCCCCGGCAGATTATCCCAACCGGGCCTGGCTCCTCGATGCTGCCCGGCACCGGAGGATGGTCCGCGACTGGCTGGAGGATACAAGCCGCGCGCTCGACCCGTCCGGCGGGCTTGGCAAAATGCCAAAAGCGCTGGCAGAGATTGCTGTTAACGACCCGCCACTCGGTCTGTTCGTTCTCATCGAAGCCTCGCAAAAGCCGTGGTCGGGCAAATCGCTCGGGCCGCTTGGCTCGATGATCGCTGCGGAAACGTTTTTCCGCGCGCTGGAAGACGAAAGTTCCTTTGACACCATCATGCCACGCGCCGGGTTTGGCGCGGCGGAGGCTGTCAAAGCTGCATTCGGGCAACTGCCCGATACCATGCCGGCATTGATCCGCTGGCTCGACCGCAACCTGCCGGAATCGGAAAAACGCCTGCCGGGCGGAAGTCCGCTGCCGCTGGTTTGAACATGCAACCAAACAAGTGGAGTAACGCATATGCTTGATTTACATGAAGGCCCGCATGGCCGCTTCAAAATTCTCGACCATCTGAAATTCGGCAAGAAAATCAAGGAATGGGCATCCGACCCGTCCAAGGCACCGACGTCAATTGACGAGTTGAAAAAGGCGCTTGAGCCGAAGATCGCCATGGTTCCGACCCGCTACAAATCGATCCGCACGGTGCAGGCGGAGACGGAAGAGTTCGTCCTGCGCCTGCCGCCGAAAGCGATGATCGAAAACACCGTCAAGGCGCTGACCAAGCAGGCCAATGACCACAAAAAAGCGCTCTCGAAAGACCCGGGTTCGACCAAGAAGGGCTACGAGGTGCCGCCCTTCTACGAAGTAAAAATGCGCGGCGATGGCGAAGAGCGGGCGCATCCGTCAGACAAGGAGCTCAACGATCTTGACTTCTTCTTCTGCCGTGTCGCGGACTACACGACATCGGTCTGCAGGTAACTCAAACCAATCCTGCATCCGCAAGCCGTCCGCGCAATTTCTGGCGTATGGCTTGGTCGCGGATCGGGAACATGTCCGCCAGCCAGTCTCCTGCAACAAGGGGACTGGCAGCGCGGTTCGAGCGCCAATCGCGCACCAACGCCTTGAACAGCGCATCAGCCTCGTTGCGCGCAGCGACCATCTCGCCGGTCTCAGCAAGCGCGGCAATTGTCCAGGTTTTCATACCATAATAGCCATGCTCTACGTGCCGTGCCGCTTCAATGCAGCCGGTGTAGTTGCCGGACAGGAAGTGGATACCGGCCAGATAGCTCCAGTGTTCCGGTGCCAGCGAGACACCAAGCCCCGTTATGCGGTGCGAGAGGGGCTCGACCTCCGATGTAGCACCGCAAAACGCAAGACCGTGCGTTGCCGAAGTCAGCACCCAGGGATCATTGCTGTTGAGTTGCAGCGCATCGCGAAATGCACCTGCCGCCTCGTTGAACTGGTTGAGCAGCGCATGCGTCCAGCCAAGACAAAGATGCGCCTTGGCGTCAAGCGGGTCCAACAGCCGCGCCGTCGAAGCGTGGCGGAACGCGTTCAACGTCTGTTCCGTATCGCGGAAATTGCCGGGGCAGACAATGTGCCGCCCGTTTGCGTGCTGCGCCAAGGCGCTGTGCGCCGGGCTGAATGTCGGCAGATCGCGGATGATGCCGTCAAGCAGCTCGAATGCGGCATTATCGTCCGGATCGCGCCACCGCTGCATAAGTTGCTGCGCCTTCACCCACGCATCAAAATGGCTGGCTGGAATGGCATTGCTGGTTGAAAACCGGCGCAGCCTGTCTGCGGAAATATGGATGTTGAGCGCCGCCGCCATGCGCCTGACAAAGGTTTCCTCCACCTCGTGCAACGTGTCCTTGCCACCGCGGAATGTATCGCTCCAGATGAAGGCACCATCCCGTTCATCGCGCAGTGTGATCGAATAGGCGAACTGGCCGTCGCGGGCATGGCCGGAGAAGAGAATACTGTACGCCGGGCGGTCATGGCTGCCATTGGCTGGCGTCCAGTCAACCACCGACCATTCGCGGAAGCGGACCAACAGTGAAACCAGCTCAAACCGCAGACCCGACAGCATCGATGCAAGCTGCGGGTCGGAGATCGTATCGGGCACCTGAGAGACGACGATCACCGGGTTTGGCTCGTGCCGCCTGTCCAGACCATGGAAAACCGGCGTCCGTGCCTGTGTGCGGTGTGCGCTTTGGCGGGCCTTGATCACATCGGCAAGACGGCGTGTCTCAGCCGATGGATTGTCGTCAAAATCATCCTTCAACGTCTTGGCAAGATCGGCAAACACCGAAAGGGCACCGGCATAATCTGCCGCCGCACTGCGCATTTCCATCAGCTGCCGGGCAATCGTCTCGTTTGACGGGTCAAACGCCAGCATTGCCTTGGCCCATGACTGCCTGATGGCAGGTTTGCCACTGGCCGATTGCAGCCCCGCCTGCAGCGCATCGCCCATCATGTCGCGCCAGACCTGCCGCTGCATGGAGAGCCATGCCGCCAGATTCTCATCCAGATCATCCAGCCCCTTCAAAAGCGATTCCGCGTATCGGAACCGGTACAGGCTCGCCAGATTCGGGACCTTGCCACCCCGCGCTTCTGAATGCAGCAGCTGCACGTCTGCCTCAACAAGCGACAGGTCGAGACGCAAATGGTCGCGTCCGGCTTCAAAGCCGTCAAATCCCGCAGCTTCCAGCGCTCGTTTGACAGACATCACGGCCTGCCGAAGCGAGGTGCGCGCCGCCTCTTCCGTGCGGTCAGACCACAGAAGACCAGCCGCTGCCTGACGCGTCATCTGGCCGGTGCCTGACAAGGCAAGGCAAGCCAGCAGCACTTCAGACTTGCGCGACTGCATCCTGACCGGTTTGCCGGCAAAACTGAAGCCAAGCTCGCCGATCATGGTGATGATCAAACGGTCATTCACGTATTGCTGTTACCCTCTGACAGTTTCCCCAATAACGCGAAACCTATCAGACATTGCGGGGAATTGGAAAGCGTACAAATAGCGACGGCCGGTTTGCCGGTGCGGTCATGTGTTCTTCAGTGAATCGCAGGGCGGCATTGACCGCACCAATGCGTCGGCTTGGTGCCTGTGACCCGCGATCTCGCAGCCGACAATCGTTAAAACGGGCGCAAACATCAGCACGTTAAGGCAGGCGGCTAAACTCACAATTGACATCGCCGCAATCACGGCAATGTCCACCACGCCAATCATCCGCACCATGGTCGCCAGCCGGAACACCCAGTCGTCCGTGTCATAGGCCGACGCAAACCATGAAAAGTTGATCTAGGCCCAGCAAATCGCCAAGCTGGCAAGACCAAATCCGGCAAGCGCCGTGACAGCATGCCCCGCCGCAATCCCATGCGCAAGCTGCGAAGCGGCAGCTCCGAAGGCAATGACAAAAGTCAGATCAAACAAAAGCTCCAATGGCGTCGCCACGCGATGATCCTCATGCGGATCACGCCTGGAAATCTTCCGGCGGTGATGGTGCAGGGTGTCGGCGCTTGCGGGGGAATGTTCCATGATCGGGTCTCGATTTGCCGGAAACTGAATGGCGGACAGGGCGGGATTCGAACCCGCGGTACGCTATTAACGTACACACACTTTCCAGGCGTGCGCCTTAAACCACTCGGCCACCTGTCCGCACCATGTCGCCCGGTTGGAAATCTCCGGGCGGTTCGCCTTCCGGTTGGCAAAATCTGCTGCCGCCTTGAAAGCGCGCTCCTTATAACGGGAAAGTGCCAAGGTTCAACTGCATATTCGGCGAAATGTTCGCATTCACCTTAAGGCCAAATAGCCGCCTTGATGATTGCCGTTTGCGCCGCAAAGTCCTATCCTTTGCCGTGGGCGCAAGTATAAGGCGCGCCTTGAGAAGGGGTTGCCCTTGATGCGTTTCATCTTCCGGTTCCTTGCGCTCATCTTTCTCGCTGTCGCGGTGATTGCCGCGGTGGTGGACACATCACGCAGCATCGCTGCCTCCAAATTTGTCCTCACTTCGCTCGGCAAGGGCTGGACCGAGCTTGCACCGAACAGTCTCAATGCGGTGCAAACGTTTATCCAGACGCGGCTGCCGGTCGTCTTGAATGATCCGGCATTCCTGTTCTTGCTGGCCATGCCGGCCGCAGCGGTGTTCGCCGTCTTTGCTGCCATTTTCTATGCCATTGGCGCAAAACGCGAAAACCCTTATGGCAATTTTGCCGCCCGCTGAATGCGGCATTACAGATCGGGGCGTCCATGTATCTCATCGACATGTTCAACAAGAAGATGAAGCTGCCGGGGCCGGGCGAGGCGCTGAAGGGCAGGGCAACGGCGCTGCCGACAGCGCGCAATCACGCCGTCAGTGGCCGCCCTCTGAAAGGCCCATATCCGGACGGGTTTGAAACCGCCGTGCTGGCGCTCGGCTGCTATTGGGGTGCCGAGCGGCTGTTCTGGCAGACGCCGGGCGTCTGGGTCACGGCAGCAGGCTTTGCCGGCGGGCAGACACCCAATCCCACCTATCAGGAATCCTGCACCGGCCTCACCGGCCACACGGAGGCGGTGCTGGTTGTTTTCGATCCGAATATTATCTCGTTTGAGAGCCTTCTCGCAATCTTCTGGGAGGCGCATGACCCGACGCAAGGCATGCGCCAAGGCAACGACATCGGCACCGCCTACCGCTCCGGCATTTATCCGCAGACGCCTGAACAGTTGCCAGCAGCAATCAAATCCCGTGATGCCTATCAAGCCGCATTGCGTGCGGCAGGCCGCGACAAGATCACCACGGAAATCTTTGACGGTCAGGTCTTCTACTTCGCGGATGAGCCTCACCAGCAGTATCTGGCGAAAAATCCCGACGGCTATTGCAACATGCGCGGCACCGGGGTCGCCTGTCCGGCACCGGCGCTCGCCTGAGAGTGCATCTGCGAACGCTTTAACACTGACGCAAAATTTGTCCGCCAAAATTTGTCCGCAAGGTCAAAGATTCATGGTGATATTTGTCTTGGGCCGTGCAACATTCCCGTTGGCCGGGAGGGATGAACCCTCCTGCTGGCGGTGAGGCATGGGTAGATTTTGCTGCGCTGCTGTCAAAAAATTAAAAACCAACAGGGTTGGACATCATGAAAAAAATTCTCACAGGCTTCCTGGCCGCAACAGCACTGACAGTGTCAGGTTTTGCTGCCTTTGCTGAAGGCGAACCGGCCGTTCAATTTGATCTTGGCGGCAAGTTCGACAAGTCCTTCAACGAGTCAGCCTACAATGGCGCGGAAAAGTGGAAGGCCGAATCCGGCAAGGCGTATATGGAATTTGAAATCCAGAACGCTGATCAACGCGAACAGGGCCTGCGCAAGTTTGCCGAAGGCGGTGCCAATCCGGTCGTCGCCATCGGTTTTGCCAATGCCGACGCCATCACCAAGCTGGCTGACGAATTCCCGAAAACCAACTTCGTCATCGTTGACATGGTCGTTGACAAGCCAAACGTGCGCTCCGTCGTGTTCAAGGAAAATGAAGGCTCCTACCTCGTTGGCGTTCTGGCAGCCATGGCGTCCAAGACCGGCAAGGGCGGCTTCGTCGGCGGCATGGACATTCCGCTGATCTCCAAGTTCGGCTGCGGCTACGCTGGTGGCTTCAAGTCGGTCAAGGCCGACGGCGAAGTGTTCATGAACATGACCGGCGACACCGGCGCGGCATGGAACGACCCGGTCAAGGGCGGCGAATTGGCCAAGTCGCAGTTTGACCGCGGTGCGGATGTGGTGTTTGCAGCCGCCGGCCAGACCGGTCTTGGCGTGCTTCAGGCCGCCAAAGATGCCGGCAAGATGGCAATCGGCGTTGATTCAAACCAGAACGGTATTCAGCCGGGAACGGTTCTGACCTCAATGCTCAAGCGCGTGGACGTCGCCGTCTACAGCGCCTTCGCAGACGCGCAAGGCGGCAAGTTTACCGGCGGCATCGTGGCGCTGGGCCTTAAAGAAGGCGGCGTTGACTATGCCGTCGATGACAACAACAAGGCGATGATCACGCCGGAAATGACAGCAGCGGTCGAAAAGGCCAAGGCCGACATTATTGCTGGCACCGTGAAGGTCCATGATTTCATGGCCGACAACGCTTGTCCGTATTGATCTGAAAGTTACCGTTCAACGCAAACCGCCGGAGGCAACTCCGGCGGTTTTGTTCTTGTGTCTGGTCCAAAACTCGCTGCAACGAGTCAAATGGTGCGGTTTTCGAGAACCGGAGCGGAGCGTACTCTTGTACGCGAGCACCGGAAGCGCAGAAAATCGCATCAGTTGGCCGTTGCAGTAGAGTTTTCGGTCAGACATTTGCCCGGGAATCAGCGATGATCTGATGCATGCCCATCATCAATCTCGGCAAGACCAACCCGATCGAAGACGGCCGCCAGTCGCAGCGGGCGCTTGCCGTGCGTCGCGGCGTGCAGCGACTGTTCATCGACATGGGCCATACAATGTTGCCGGAAGTGACGCTGGCAACAGGGCGTCGCGCTGATCTGGTCGCGCTGACGTCCAAGGGCGAGTTCTGGATTGTCGAGATCAAATCATCCGTTCAAGACATGCAGGTGGACCGCAAATGGCCGGAATACCGCGCTTATTGCGACCGCTTGTTTTTCGCAACTCTGCCCGATGTACCCGTCAGTATCTTCCCGCAAGAGTGCGGCTTTATGGTCTCGGACGGTTATGGCGCAGAAATGCTGCGTGAGGCCCCCCACCACCCGCTTGCCGCCGCCAGCCGCAAAGCCTTGCTGCTGCGCTTCGCAAGGTCCGGCGCGCAGCGCATGCTGGCGGCGGAGTTGGCGGGCATAGATGTGGCGAGCCTGCCGGACGAGTAGCTACTTGGCTTTCGCATCCATGACATCCCGCGCCGCCGTCTCCAATATCGAGCGTACTCTTTCGCTCTCCGCATCCGTCCAGCCGCCAGACTTGGCCATGATCGCGTGGCGCAAGGTCATCACCGCATGCAGCACGCTGTAGGGCGCCGGCTCAGTTTCCTTGCCACCCGCCATGATGTCGATGCGTGACATCAAGGCTTTGACCTGATCGGAATTGGATGCGAGGAATTGCCGCCCGGCAAGCGTCGCTGCGTATGATTTCTTCGCGCCGCTGGTTGCCTCGCTTTCGATCAACTCCTGCTCTTCGAGCAAGGTCAGCGTCGGGTAGATCGCTCCGGCACTAGGTGCATAACTGCCGCCAAATTTCGCTTCGATGGTGCGTATAAGGTCATATCCATGGCTTGGCTTGTCAGCGATCAACGCCAGCAGCAGCAGCCGCAAATCGCCCGGTCCAAACATGCGTCCCGGCTTGCCGCCGCCCAAGCCTCCGGGCCCGCCACGCATCCATGGCGGCCCACCAAAGCCCTTCTCTCCGCCAAACGCTCCGCCCGCCTTGCGCGCCCAGCCCCATTTCGGGCCGCAGCCCTTGTCATCGTCTTTGGTCATGATGCGCTCATTGTATTTCAAGCAACATACCCTGCGCCAGCGGTCTGGCACAGGGCTGTTGTTCACTCATGTGACGAACGCTTATTCAGCGTCATCTGAAGTCTTTTCGCCCGGTTTGGTACGCCCGGCCTGAAAGGCATCGAACGCGTCCTGGTCACGCTTGCGCTGCTGCTCCGTGCGGTGCTCGTCGAATGCGCGGCGCTCTTCCTCAAGCTCGTTCAACACCTTGGCGCGATGCTCGTCAAAGGCGACATTGCCCGACCGCCCCATGCCACGTCCACGGCCACAACCGTGACGCCCTTGAAAGCCGCGCCCGCCAGAACCTTCACCACCACGATTGTGCCGGCGCTCATTCCAGATGAAGTAGACAAGCGCTGCAATGCCGATCGGCGGAAACACGAGGAGACTGCCAACGACCGCAAGGGCCTTGAACGGATTAAACCCCGGGCGCTTTGCCCAGCCGAATGCATCGCCGCCATCATGGCGGAAGTGCCGTTCGCCGCTGGTCGTGCCATCGGCATTCATGTTGTTTTCGTAAGACATTTGTTTTCCCTTTCTGCTGTTACGATACTGCTTAAGATATATCGTAAGATAGGTCGCACAAGGGGCGGAAGGTTAAATTTTTGTCATGATGAAAGGGTGTTCCAGCCTTCCCCGCAAGGGGGAAGGCAAGACTCATTACTTCGGAGCTCTCTTCGCCAAAATCCGCTGCAAAGTCCGGCGATGCATGTTCAGCCGTCGTGCGGTCTCGGACACATTGCGCTCGCACATCTCGTAAACCCGCTGGATATGCTCCCAGCGTACACGGTCCGCCGACATCGGGTTTTCCGGCAATTCGGGTTTTTCATCGCCCTGACGGGTCAATGCCCTGAAAACATCGTCAGCATCAGCGGGCTTGGCAAGATAATCGACTGCGCCGAGTTTGACTGCTGTTACCGCCGTTGCGATGTTGCCATAGCCGGTGAGCACGATCACCTTTGCGTCCGCCCGCTTGGTCCTTATGGCCTCGATCACCGAAATGCCATTGCCGTCGCCAAGCCGCAGATCCACCACAGCATAGGCCGGTGCGTGCTCAATCACCGCATCCAGCCCGCCCTGCACAGAGTCCGCAAACCGCACGGCAAAACCGCGTGCTTCCATCGCCCGCGACAGCCGCGTCAGGAACGGCTTGTCGTCATCAACCAACAGCAAGCTGCGGTCTTCGCCAATCTTGGATACATCTGCCGCGCCAATATCTGCCATTCATCCGGTCCTTGCCATGTCTTTGTATGGCTTTAACTGGCGCGCAAGGTGGCTTTTGTCAAAGAGTCTGCTGCAAAAGCTGCCGGTCTTGCTGCTTCCATCGCGCTTCGAGGCCATTCAACCTGAATATCGGCTCCAGATTTGCCGCTGATGGTGTTGCGGATGTTGATCTCCGCGCCGGAGCGCTCCAGCAAAGTTTTGGCAATGAACAGCCCGAGCCCCATCCCGCCACCACCATTGCGCGGTGTTGGCTGTCGGCTCTTGGCATAGGGCTCGCCCACATGCGCCAATATGTCCGGCGGAAAACCGGGGCCGTCGTCGGCAATGCGGATCGTGACATGATTCTTGTCCCAACCCCATTCGACGGCAACCGATGACTGGGCAAAATCAACGGCATTCTCGACCAGATTGCCAAGTCCATAGATGACGCCCGGATTGCGGCGACCGACCGGTTCCGGGCCTTCGCAATAGGCCGCGTTTTTGCTGATGACGATGCCGAAGTCACGGTGCGGCGCGATGATCTCCTCGATCAGCGAGGTCAACGGCAAATTGGCCATATGCTCTTCCCCGGCGGCAGAGAGGCTGGAAAGCCGCTGCAGGATTTCGCGGCAGCGAACCGTCTGCGAGCGGATTAGCTCCACGTCCTCCCTGTGCGGCGACCCGGCTTTCAGTGCCAGTTCCAGCTCCTTGGCCACCAGTTGAATGGTCGCCAGCGGCGTACCCAGCTCATGTGCGGCAGCAGCTGCAAGACCGTCGAGCGCCGACAAATGCTGTTCGCGCTGCAAGACCAGTTCCGTCGCGGCAAGCGCATCTGCCAACAGCCGCGCTTCTTCTGCCACCCGCCGGGCATAAACGACTGTGAAGGCAAGGCTCGACAGAATGGCAAAGTAAATGCCCGCCTTCAGGTAAGGCGGAATGACAAAATTCTCATTGGGATCCCAAGGCAGCGGCAAGTGAAACACCGCCAGCACGGTGACACAAGTGACCACCACAGCAGACAACACCAGCGTCAATCTAAGCGGCAGCGAGGAAGCCGAAATGACCGCCGGCACAATCATCAGCGTGGCAAACGGATTGGATATGCCCCCGGTCAGAAACAAGAGACCAGCCAGCTGCAACACGTCAAACGCCAGAAGACCAAGCGTCGCACGCGGGTCCAGTCGCAGCGTTGATGGATAGCGGAACGACAGAAACAGGTTCAGCCATGCAGACAAGGCAATCAGCGCAAAGCACAGGCTGACTGGCATTGGAAAGCCGAGCAAATAGGCAATCACCAGCACCGCGAGCGTTTGGCCCCCGACCGCCAGCCAGCGCAGGCGAATGAGCGTCACAAGCCGCAAGCGGCGCGATTCATGACGATCGGGAAACGTTTGGCGGTCGGGAAACGTTTGAATAGACATGATCACTACCTAGCGCTTTGCTTTGGTCAATCCAACCATCATGTCCCGCGCGGCTTGGCTCGGGCCGTTGGCGCGGCATTGGCCGGATCGTCCGGCCAGACGTGCTTCGGGTAACGCCCGCGCATATCCAAGCGCACATCCGCCCAGGAGCCTTTCCAGAATCCCGGCAGGTCGCGTGTCAACTGGATCGGTTTGTGGCCGGGCGACAAAAGTTCAAGCAAAAGCGGCACCGTGCCACCCGCGATCGACGGATGCTCTGTCAAGCCGAACAATTCCTGCACCCGTATTGCCAGCACCGGCGCATCGCCATCGTAGCGGATCGGATGGTTGTTGCCGGTCGGTGCCGTGAAATGTGTTGGTGCCAACAGTTCAATCTTGCGCTGATGCTCGTGCGGCACAAGCGAGACCAGTCCATTGCGGATCGCGTCAGGGGGAAGCTGGGCAAGACCCGGTTTGCCGGTCATGAACGGCAGCAGCCAATCGCCGAGCGCTTCCAGCAGCGCTGCATCGCCCATGTCCGGCCATGGAGCGCCAAGGCCGCGATGGAGCCATCCGAGCCGCTTGCGCATGATCAGGGCGTTGTCCGGCCAGTCCAGAACGGTCAGACCATGTGTCCGGATGGCGTCAATCAGCGCTCTGTCTGCATCACCGCCCGAAGGTGGTGTCATCGGCACATCGTCAATCACAAGCGCGCCCAACCGGCGGATATGACGGCAGCGGAGCGCTTTCTTGGAAAGATCAAAGCTGACCACATCGGCAACCTCAATCTGTCCGGCAAGTGCCATCTCAATTTCGGCAAACGTTACCGGCACAGCGGCAAGGATGCGGCTTTTCTGCGCACTGCCCTGCATGTCGGCAACCACAATGTAGTCGCAGGCGGCAAGCGAATGTGCAGGGTCAATTTCCGCGCCGCGTCCATTGGCCAAGACGAAACGCCCGCCACTGCCGCGCGACTTTGCCACCCTGTCCGGATAGGCTTGCAGCAGCAACCCGCCCGCACTTTCGGCTCCAGTGTCTGCACCCGGCTGTCCTGCGTCCAGAGCCAATTTCGCGCTCAATCCGAACGCAGTTCGCGCACGATCCGAGCGGTCGCGGCGTGCGTTAATGAGGCGAAGTTCAAGATCGGCATCATTGCCGCCAAGTCCGCGTTCGCTGATCAATACGGCAAGCTCCGCCGCGTGCCGCCCGCTGCCGAATTTCACCGCACGCAACACCATGTGGGCCAGCCGGACAGGCAAAGCCAGCCGCCGCATCGCCGTTCCGTCACCGGTCAATCGCCCGTCGCCGTCGATGGCGCCAAGGCTCGTCAGAAGTTCGCGAGCCTCGTTCAGCGCAGGTGTCGGCGGAGGATCGAGAAAGCGCATTTGCCCCGGATCGCTGACACCAAACGCCGCAAGATCAAGCAAAAGCCCCGTCAAATCCGCAGCCAATATCTCCGGTGGCGTGAAGGCAGGCAGCACGGCAGTCTGTTCCGCACGCCAAAGCCGGATGGCAAGGCCCGGTGCCGTGCGCCCGGCACGCCCCGCACGTTGATCGACCGAAGCTTTTGAGGCACGCACCGTCTCCAACCGTGTCAACCCTGACGCAGGCTCAAATACCGGCAGCCGCTGGTAACCGCTGTCGACGATGATGCGCACGCCATCAATTGTAATCGAGGTTTCAGCGATTGATGTCGCCAGAACGACCTTGCGCAACCCCGTCGCTGACGGTCGTATCGCCTCATCCTGCGCCGGACCATCCATGGCGCCGTACAGTTGAAACAGCTTTACATTGGCTGGCAATTTGCCGTCGAGCTTGCGTGCCGTAGCCGAGATTTCACCGGTGCCGGGCAGGAATGCGAGGATGCTGCCTTCATGGTCGCGCAGCGCATCAAGAATTGATCGACTGACGCTGTCTTCCAGCCGCTCTTGCGGCTTCCGCTCAACATATTGAATTTCAACGGGAAAAGCACGGCCTTTGCTTTCGATAACCGGCACATCGCCAAGCAGCGTCGCCACCCGCGCGCCGTCAAGTGTCGCCGACATCACCAACAGCCGCAAGTCAGGTCGCAGTCCATCGCGGATATCCAGCGCCAGCGCCAGACCGAGATCCGCATCAAGACTGCGCTCGTGAAACTCGTCAAACAGCACGCAAGCGATGCCGGAAAGTTCAGGATCATCAAGCGCCATACGGGCAAACACGCCTTCGGTGACAACAAGAATTCGTGTCTTGGCTGTTGTCTTCTGGTCAAGCCGCATCCGGTAGCCGACGGTCTGGCCGACCTCTTCGCCAAGAAGAAAAGCCATGCGCCTTGCCGCCGCCCGGGCAGCAAGACGGCGCGGCTCAAGAACGATTATGGTGCCATCGCCGCGCCATGGCGCATTGAGAAGCCGAAGCGGAACCAGCGTTGTCTTTCCCGCGCCGGGCGGCGCGACAAGTATTGCCAAGCCTTTGTTTGACAATGCTTTTTCCACAACCGGTATTGCTAGCGCCACCGGCAGGGCATTCCCAACCTCGTGCGGGTTCATAGCCATTTTCAGTCAATTGTCACAAGTTGGCCACCGGCGGCCTCGGCATCTGCAGGATCATGTGTAACGAGCACAACAGGCAGCGCGCGCGCCTTGGCGAGGCCTAACACCAATAATCGCATCTGCTGGCGCAGTGCCGAGTCCAGCTTGGAGAATGGCTCGTCCAAAAGCAACGCGCGGGGCTTTGAAACCAAGGTGCGGGCCAGTGCCACCCGTGCCTTTTGACCGCCCGAAAGGCGGGCTGGATCATGGTCGAAACAGCCGTCCAAATCCATGTCGGCAAGCATGCTTTTGGCGATCGAATTCCGCTCTGATTTCATTCGAATTTCGCTCGGAATTGCAAAGAGCAGGTTTTGGCCGACAGACATGTGCGGAAACAAAAGCGGGTCCTGAAACAGGATCCCGGCATGTCGCTCCTGCGGAGTTTTGCCGCCTATGTCTTGCCCGTCGATCAGCACGGTACCGGCCGCTTCAAATGCCGTGTCGAGAAACCCGCCGATGAAGGCAAGCAACGTCGACTTGCCGGACCCGGACGGCCCCATGACTGTCAGCACTGATCCGGGCGTGACATGTGCATCAAGGTCGAGAAGAAGTCTCCCGCGCAGCCGGATAGATACCGAGCGCAGTGTCAATCCGGTCTGTTGGTTTCCTAATTCTGCCATGTCCCGTCCGGTCACGCGGCGCGCATACCCGCCCGATTGCGGAAAAGCCATGCGGGCAGCGCAAAGGCAAGCACAAATCCGGCAAACGGGATGACCGCCTGAAGGAATGCATAAACACCGATGGTGCGCCGGTTGGCGCCTGACGCCAGCGCAACGGCCTCGGTGGTGATTGTTGGCAGGCGTCCTGCACCAACCAACAATGTCGGCAAATAGAGCCCGGCCGAGACGGCAAACCCGACTGCGAACGCTGTGAGAACGGGCCGCAGCAGCAATGGAAGCTCGACACGCAACAGGGTTTGCGTGCGCGATTTTCCGAGTGCTTGTGCGACGAGCGCATAGCGGGGATCAAGCGCTTGCCAAGCCTGTCCCAGCGACAGAAAGACATAAGGCATCACGAAAACCAGATGAACCAGCACCAGCGCTGTCATGCCATAGCCGATACCGGATTTGATCGCAGCAATTTGCAGGCCAAACAGAAATGCCGTCTGCGGCACGATCAGCGGCAAGGCGAGCGATGCGTTGAACAAGCGTGATGCGGGCTTGGACCTTGAGCGCGAAGCAAGACAAAGGATGCCCATGACGGTGGCCATGGATGCGGACGTGACTCCGAGCACAAACGTCGTCGCCATCGGTGCCATAACAGCAGGAAGCGCCCGCATCCAGGCTTTCAAAGTGTAGCTTTCGGGCATCGCATCAGGGAACGGCCACAGGCCGGCAATGGACCAAAGCGCCAACAGTGCCAAGCCGCCAAGTGTGGCAAGGGTCAGCAGCCATCCGGCAAATCGCAGGCTGGCGGTCAGGGCGCCGTCCATGGCAAAGCGCATCCCGGATATTTCGAGAGATTTGCGAACAAACTCCAAAACACGCTCAAGTCCCATCCACAGCACGAACAGCAGCAGGACCAGCAGAAGCTGAACCACAGCCCCGGCACTGGCGGTAAAGCGCATTGCAAGATCGGGATCATTCATCCAGCGCACCAGCTGCACAGACAGCGTTGACGGCGCTGACGGGCCAAGAATGATCGCCACATCAACAGCCGTTGCTGAAAAGGCCAATACGGCGAACACCGCAAACCGCACCTGCCGGTATAGCTGCGGCCAAAGCACATGAAAAAATCCTGCCAAGCGGCCATACCCAAGCGCGCTGGCAATATGCAAGTTGCGCGAGGCATCGGTCTGCCCGATTGCCGCGATCAAAAGCAGCAGCAGGAACGGCACCTCCTTGGCCACAAGCCCGGCAATCAAGGCCAGTCCCCATGGGTCATTGGGAATGAGGATATCAGGCGGGGTTTGCCAACCGGTCAGTTCCGGTGAGATCAACCGCGCAACAAATCCGGACGGCATGACCAGCACCATCAAGCCGTAAGCCGCAGCGGCATGGGGCACGGACAGGATTGGCGAAAGCAACCGTGTCAGCCTCGCCCAGCCCTTGGTGCCAAATCCGGCAGCAAGCACACCAGCGGCGATGAGGACCGAGATGGCAGTCGCTGCGAACCCGGTCCAGAGTGACAGCAGCATTGAGCGCCAAATATTCGGCTCAACAAACACCGCCCGGAATGCATCAAACGAAAACGTATCTCGTCCAAGTGCCGGCAGATAGGAAAAGGCAGGAAGCAGCGTTCCGAGCAGCCCAGCCAGCACAGGCACAGACAGGAGCAGGATCACCACAAACGGGGCAAAGCGCGCAACCCGGAATAGAGGTTCCTGCTTCAGCAACGCGCCGACCCCCAATCTGAAAATTCAGTTCCCAGCGCCGTAGCGACGCTTCCACTCGGTCTCGATGCGCACCATCCATGATGGATGCGGCTCGTCCAGCGCGGGTCCGAGCTGGTCCGGCTTCAGCGTGGCAATGCCCAGATCAAGACTGTCGAACTTGGCCTTCTCATCAGATGACAGCGCCGCGATGTTCAAGACAGTCGGATCGCCCCAGACCTTCGGGTCCTGCTTGTGCGCCTGCGCTTCCGGCGAAATCAGGAAGTCGGCCAGCACCATCGCACCCGCTTTGGCGTTGGCATTGTAGGGAATGGCCACGAAATGCGTGTTGCCGAGCGTGCCACCGGGGAAGGTGAACGAACGAACAGTATCCGGCAGTTCACCGGTAGCAATTGCGGCAGACGCATCTGACGGATTGAACGCGAAGCTGATGTCAATCTCGCCATCCGCCATCAGCCGCTTCATGTCCGGATAGTTTTGCGGAAAGGCCTTGCCCTTGCGCCAGAGATTTGGATTCAACCTGTCAAGATAGTCAAACAGAGGCTTGGAAACCACGACAAACTCATCCTCCTTGACCGGTGCCAACAGCTTCGTCTTGTCCGTGATGGTTTCGGACAAGACTTGCTTCAGGAACGACGACCCGATGAAATCAGGTGGCATGGGATAGGAGAAGCGTCCGGGGTTCTTTTCCGCCCAAGCCAATAGGTCAGCGGCAGACTTTGGCATGTCTTCGGCCTTGGTCTTGGCGCTGTCGTGGAAAAACACCAGCTTGGCCATGCCCCACGGCGATTCAAGTCCTTCAACCGGGATTGTAAAATCGGTCTTTACTGTCGGCTTGCCACTAGCATCGACATATTTCCAGTTCGGCAGTTTTTCCGCCCAGCCCGAAGACAGCAGTAGGCCCTGGTTTTTCATCGATGCAAAGTTTTCGCCATTGATCCAGATAAGGTCCACGGACCCGCCGTCAGCCTTGCCAGCGGCCTTTTCGGCAACGACCTTGGCGACGGCGTTGGCCGTGTCATCGAGTTTCACATGCACAAGCTTGACGCCGTATCGGTTCTCGATCATGCCGCCGGCCCAGCTGATGTAGGCGTTGATGTTGTCCGCGCCACCCCAGGCATTCCAATACACAGTTTCGCCCTTCGCATCGTCCAGCACAGCTTGCCAATTGGCAGGATCAGGATCTGCCGCCAAAGCCGACGTCGAAAGGGAAAGGGCAAACGCGAGAGCAGCAAACAGTGTTTTCAAAACGGAATCCCCAATGCAACAGACTTTCGGTTGATCACGCAGTCTCAAATGGGTCAACCGAATCAAACACAATTGATTGTGAACCGCCCGTGAAATGCAACTTCGTCAAGCTTTGGTAACCGCTTTGCCCGATACTCCTCAGCTTGCAACGCGGGGCAGGGCACTGATGACGAGCCTTAAGACATCCATCAAACGCGCCGAAATCGTTAGCGCGCTCAGTCACGCGCTCGACATCACCGAGGGCCAGTCGGAGGGGCACGGCGTGCGCTGCGCCTGGATCGGCATGGCAGTCGGCCGCCAGATCGGCATGGGCGAAGAGGACCTTGGTCATCTCTATTACACGCTGCTGCTCAAGGACATCGGCTGCTCATCCAATGCCGCGCGGATATGCGAACTGTATCTGGCGGACGACATCACGTTCAAGCGCGACATCAAATCGGTCAACGACAGCCTGCCACAGATTTTGCGTTTCGTGCTTTCGCACACCGGATTGAAGGCCGGGCTTTCCGAGCGCTTCCGCTCATTGCTGACCATTTTTTCCGAAGGCGGACAGATTGCCCGCGAATTGATCGAAACCCGCTGCCAGCGCGGCGCAAACATTGCAAGGCGAATGCGCTTTTCCGAAGACGTGGCGCGCGGCATCCTTGATCTCGACGAACACTATGATGGCAGCGGCAAGCCCGACGGGCTGGCTGGCGGGTCGATATCCATCCATGCCCGTATTGCCTTGATGGCGCAGGTTGTCGATGTGTTCAATACCGGCGGCGGTCGTGCCGCAGCGCGAAAAGAAGTGACATTACGCAGTGGCAACTGGTTTGATCCGGTGCTGTGCGACGCGTTCGCAGCCGTCTCGGAAAACGGGCGTTTCTGGGATGCGCTCGCCTCACCGTCGTTGCAGCGCATGGTTATCCGCCTTGCCCCGGACGGCGAAGGCGAAACGGTGGATGAAGACTACCTTGATGAAATCGCCGCCGCATTTGCCGATGTGGTCGATTCCAAAAGCCCGTACACGGCCGGTCACAGCGACCGGGTCGCCCTGTTCACCGATATGATCGCCGAGGAAATGGCACTGTCATCTGAGCGCAGACGGTTTCTGAAACGGGCAGCGTTGCTGCATGACATTGGCAAACTCGGGGTCTCCAACCAGATTCTCGACAAGGCCGGAAAATTGACTGAAGAGGAATGGCAGTCCGTGCGCCAGCATCCGGCGCAAAGCCGGATCATTTTGTCACGCATCAATGCGTTTCAGGAGTTGGCGCGCATTGCCGGCGACCACCATGAAAAGCTTGACGGCAAGGGCTATCCGCGCGGCATTGCGGGCGATGACATCGCGCTGGAAACCAGAATTATTACGGTTGCCGATATCTTCGATGCCTTGACAGCTGAGCGGCCCTACCGTGCGGCGATGCCGGTATCCCAGGCGTTTGACATCATGCGCATGGATGTCGGAACCGGGTTGGACAGCCAATGTTTTGCCGCATTGGAACGCGGCGTTGCGCGCATTGACCAGAGTTTGAAACTAGCGTCCTGATTCGCGCCGGGAACGCCGTCTGCAACAATTAGCCTACTTGGCTTCTGCGACTTTGCCCTGAACATAGGTGAATTTGTCGCTGATCGCCGTGCCGAGCGCGCCAACGCTGGCAATGATTGCAATCGCAATAAGCGCGGCAATCAGGCCATATTCGATGGCAGTTGCGCCGGACTCATCGGTTATGAAGCGTTTTGTGATCGTGGGCATGGCGTCACTCCCGTTCAGGACGTCTGTGATGGCGTTCACGCGCGCACCAGTGTCCAATCTGACAGCTCTATATGTGAGGGGTTTCCCGATTGATAAGGAACAAGGTTGTCAATGTGTTTCAGTTCAAAGCCAATTGTAACCAAGTAACGAATTGGCCCTGCCTTACAAAAAAGCCGCCCGTCATTGCTGATGGGCGGCTCTGTCATTTCTGGCGGGTAGGTTTCGCGCCGGTTACTTGGTTAAATTACTTGGCAGCGACGACCTGGGACTGGATGTAAACGAACTTGTCGTTGATCGCGGTGCCGAGTGCGCCGGCGCCGGCAATGATGGCGACTGCGATGAGGGCGGCGATGAGGCCGTATTCGATTGCGGTTGCGCCGGA
>JANPEK010000265.1:0-9332 GCA_031422915.1 Phyllobacteriaceae bacterium
GTTTGGGGGGGGGGGGGGGGGCTTTTTGTGGTTGTGTGGGGGGCGTCGCCCTCCGCGCGGGGGTGGGGGCTCTCCGGGCGCCGGGGGGGGGGCCCCCCCCCCGCGCCGAGGCTTGCCCATTGTCCGCAAATTCACTGAACCACGCTGGCTGAAGCGCCTCTCGCCCGATCTCTGGCGCTGCCCCTCATCCGGCCCGTTGGGCCACCTTCTCCCCGCAAGAGGCGCGGAGAAGGGAAGTGCTGCGAAATTTGTATCAGGAAACAATTCATGACCGTCTATTTCATCGGTGCAGGACCCGGCGCGCCTGATCTTATCACCGTGCGCGGACTTCGACTTATCGAGCGTTGCACCGTCTGCCTTTATGCCGGTTCGCTGGTGCCTGAGGAGATTGTGGCTGCCGCGCCGGACGGGGCTAAGGTGATGGACACGGCGCCGATGGCGCTTGGCGAAATCATCGAGGAAATGCGGTTGGCTCATGAACAGGGCAAAGATGTTGCGCGGGTGCATTCGGGCGATCCGGCGATTTATGGGGCGGTTGCCGAGCAGATGCGGCGGCTGGATGGGCTGGGGATTCCTTACGACGTGGTGCCCGGCGTGCCGGCCTTTGCGGCGGCGGCGGCGCGGTTGAAGACGGAATTGACGCTGCCGGAAATCGCCCAAACGGTAATCATCACCCGCACGGGGATGAAGGCTTCAGCGATGCCCAAGGGCGAGGAGCTGGAGACGCTTGGGCGTTCCGGTGCGACGCTGGCCATTCATCTGTCGATCCGCAATTTGGCTTACATCCGCGAGGCGCTGGAGCCCCATTATGGCGCGGATTGCCCGGTGGTGATCGCGTACCGCGCGACTTGGCCGGACGAGCTGTATATCAAGACCACATTGGCCGAGATGAAGGACAGGGTGCGCGAGGCAAAGATTACGCGCACGGCGCTGGTGATGGTGGGCAAGGTGTTTGGCGATATCGAGTTTCGCGACAGTGATTTGTACAATGCGGAGTATAGTCACGTGTTGCGCAACAGGGGGAAGAAGAGAGTCAGCGGTCTGTAAAGGGATTGATGACGTGGCATCCCGCAGCTTGGAACGGCTTGACATCCCGGGTGACGACTGAAAAGCGTTTCGTGAGAGCGACAGCGGCGATTTGGCCATCGCCGACGTGAATTGCTTTTCCCTGGCGGGCAGCAGAGGCCACCAACAAGGCGTGTAAATATGCTGCCGCCTCGTCGAAGGGAAGCACTGCGCCATAAAAGTAGGTTGAGACCAGCAGCTGCAAATCGGCCATAAGGGTGTTTTTGCCCCTTCCTTCCGGCAGCTTTTCTATGCCGTAGAATGCCTCAGCAACCACCGTTGCGGTCAGGAACAGCGTGCCAGCGGCCTGTTCGTCCAGCCATTTCAACACCCGTTCATCTGGTTGGGGTCGCAGCGGTTCTGACAGTATGTTTGTGTCGACTATGATCATGAAAATTCGGCAAATTCGGGCACGTCGTCCGGCATGGTGGTGTCGAGATCAACGCCGCCATACTTTCGGCCAATCCGGTACAGCGCCGTGCCAAGACCGACCATCTGCGGCTGCACCGCCTCTGCCAGAATCGCCCGCGCTTCTGCCTCGGTGCTGCGCGCGTTCTTCTTGGCGCGCGCCTTGAGCGCGCGGTGCATTTCGTCTGGAATTTTGCGAACGGTTATGGCTGCCATGGGTGCCTCCAGCAAAAAGGAATTGATATCATTTTTGGTGTATTGATGTCAAATTGATATCACCCCGCAAAGATCAACCCCGACCCGATCACCACCAACCCCGCCCCAACCCACGCCAGTGCAGGCGGTCTGTCTCCTGTCTTCCACCAGAGCAGCGGCAACAGGAGTGCCGGTGTTGTGGCTGACAGGGTGGCGATGATGCCGACTTCTCCGCCTCTGAGCGCAAAGAGCAGCAGCGTCATGCCGACGCCCATGGCGGCGAAGCCGGAGAGGGCGGTTTGGGCGGTTAGTTTGGGGGTCAAGGTGGTTTTGGCGCGGGCGGACTTGACACCTGCGACCATTGCCAGTGTCAGGCCGAGCGAGGCGATGCCGACGCGGATGGCGGCAATGGCGACGGGATCGACACCGGTGGCCATGACCGGGCGCGCGGTGATAGAGCCGATGGCTTGGCAGAGGCCTGAGAACAGGCCGATGGCGATGCCGACACTGAGCGGGCCCTTGATGGCCTCCCAATGGTGGACGTCTGCGCCGCGCTTGCCGAACAGGATGGCGAGCATCACGCCTGCGAGCGCGATGATGATGCCGGTGAGTGTCATGGCATTCAGCTTTTCATTGAGGAACAGCCAGCCGAGGATCACCGAGAAGACGGCGTTGGATGAAAACAGGATGCCTGAGCGGCGCGGGCCGAGGCGGTTCATGGTGGCGAACAGGGCGGCGTCGCCTGCGAGAATGCCGACGAGGCCGGAGACGATGGTTGGCGTGATGTGCGAGGTCTCGACCGTGCGCCAGCTGCCGGTGACCAGCACCACGGCGGCCAGCATGAAGAACACCATGGTCATGCGGATGCGCACAAACGCAATCGAGCCGAGGGCGGCGGACGGATTTGCGGAGAGGATGCCGGAAATGGCCCAGGCGAGGGCTGCCCCGAGGGCGGCGAGGTTGTAGATCATGGCGGAGGGTTTAGCGGGATTCGGTGGGTAAAGTGAAGTCTTTGCGCGCGGCGCGGGCCCCTCTCCGTCGGCTTTGCCGACACCACAACCCAAAGGGGCGAGGTTAAAGCCGCAGTGGTTGAGTTTAACCTCGCCCTTGGGGAGAGGTGTCGGCGTAGCCGACGGAGAGGGGATTTCACAGCGCTTTCAGCGCAGCTTGCACCTTCTTCGGCAGGGTTGCCCGTATCAGATTGTAGGAATTCGCCAGCCGGGCTGTCAGTTCTTTCTCCTCCATGTCCCACGGAATGTTGATCCAAGAGGCATGGAAATAGGGGGCTCGCTTGCCGACGCCGGCTTCGATCAGCATTTGGGCGGTTTCGACTGAGTCGGTCTTGATCGATACGCCTTCCATGATTGCGCCCATGGAGGCGAACATTTTGTTGCCGACTTTCCAGGCGTCATGACCGCCGCCCCATGGGTCAGAGACCGACGCTCCGGGGAATGTGGCGCAGATGGTGTTGACGGTCTGGCGGGACATTTCCGGCCTCAGTTTTGCGGGCAGGCGACGTCGCCTTTTGATGTGACTGCTTTGCCGCCGACGATGACGTTGGGGCTTGCGCTTGCGATGCAGCCAGCGACGCCGGTGTTGAAATGGACCATGGGCTGGCCCTCGACCATGACATTCGGGATGATTTCGAACGAGCCTGCCGGGCAGGTGGCGACATCGGCGAGTTTGAGCGCCGGTTTGCCGTTGAACATGACCGAGGCCGCGCCGGTTTTCGCGCACGGCGGGAGGCCCTGTGCAAGGGCGGGTGCGGCGATGAGCAGGAGCGCGGCGGCGAGCAGGGCTTTCATTTTGAGGCCTCAGGCAGGCGGGATGAAGGGCTGGTAGATTTCCTTGAAGACGGGCATTGATTCCATTTTGGCGCAATGGGCGTCCAGCGCGGGGGTGCTGGTGTTTGCCGCGATATCGGGGTGTGAGGCGCCGAGATGTTCCAAGGCGCAGGCGACGGCGATGTCGGCGTGGGTGATGCGGTCGCCGAACCAGTGGTCGTCGGTGCGCTTGGCACGGTCTTTCTCGAGGGCGGCAATCGTTTCGCTTATCTGGGTGCGGCAGCGGGCGATGTATTTCTCTGATGGGTGATCGTGCAGGACTTGTTCGTAAAACAGAGCGACGACCTTGTCGGCAAGGCCGGTGGCGAGCGACATGACGGCCATGACCTGATGGCGCTCCGGCTGGAGCTTGGGCATCAACAGCTTGCCATGCGGGGCGAGGCTGTCGATGTAATCGATGATCGAATGGCTGTCGTACAGCACATCGCCGTTTTCCAGCACCAGCGTCGGCACGCGGGTCAGCGGGTTGTAGGCGCGGATTTTGTCGGCGTCGCCGAAGGTGGACCAAGGCCTGTGATCGAAGCTCAGGCCGTAAAGCCGCATGGCGATGGCACAGCGGCGCACGAAGGACGAATCATATTGGCCGATGAGGATCATGTGGGCTCCATTCTGGTGGCAGAGTGGCATGGTGATTTGCGGGCGGCAAGGCGGTGGCAGGAGATGCTGACAAGGTCAGCCAATTGCGTCGACGATTCGCTGTTCGATGGCTTCGAGCGAGGCGGTTCCGGTTTCGCTGGGCGCTCTTGCGATCATGATTACTGGCAGTCCGAGCAATCTTGCGGCAGCGACCTTGGCGTAGGAGGCTTTGCCGCCGGAGTTTCGGCAGATGATGTGGGTGATGTGCTTGTCGCGCAGGAGGGCGAATTCTTCTTCGACGCTGCCGGGTTTGGCGAGGAGGAGTTCGTGATCTTGCAACGGTAAAGGTGCGGGCGGCGGGTCGATCATGCGGATGAGGTAGTGGACGTCTTGGCGGGCTGCAAACGGGGCGATGTGCTGGCTGCCGAGCGCGAGGAGCGCGCGGGCGTTTGGCGGGATGGCGTTGACTGCGGCGGCGATGCCGGGGACTTCGAGCCATGTGTCACCGTCGAGTTTTTCCCATGCGGGACGATGCCATTGGATCAGTTTGATGCCGGTGAGTTCGGCGGCCTTGCGGGCGTTCAAGGAGATTTGGGTGGCGAAGGGGTGGGTCATGTCGACCAAGACTGAGATGGCGTTTTCGCGGATGTAGGCGGCGAGGCCCTGCGGCCCGCCGAAGCCCCCGGTTCGGGTTTGGCCCTTGAGGGGCAAAGGCTCGCGGGTGCGGCCGGCGAGGGAGGTTGTGACGGGGATGCCTCGGGCTGTCAGGCGGACGGCGAGGGCTGCGGCTTCCGTGGTGCCGCCGAGGATGAGGATTGTGGACATCATGAAGAGGGCTGCAAGGTGTCGCTCTGATGCGCCAAGGGGAAGTTGCAGAACAGTTGCGCACAATCTTCCTTCTCCCCGCCGCTTGCGGGGAGAAGGTGGCGCGAAGCGCCGGATGAGGGGCAGCGCCGAAGGTGGACAGTTTTGACTGTCGTCAACTTGAGTCCCATGGCTGTTTCGAGCATGCCATTGGAAAGTGCGACTTTGCGTAATGTGACGCGAAGCGGGAGATCAACTATTGACCGCCCGGAGCTGCCCCTCATCCGCCCTTCGGGCACCTTCTCCCCGCAAGTGGCGGGGAGAAGGGAAGGCGCGCGATCCTGATGTGACTCAGCCAGATTACCCCTCCCGCGCAATGACGTTCCCCTTCCTGTCCGTGATCAATATCTCCACCCGCACGGGTGCGTCGCGGAGTATGTCCCAGCAGGTGGCGAGGGCCATTCTTGCTACCGGGCCTGCGAGGTCGATGTTGTTTTCGGATGCGAACTCAAGGGCTTCCTGTGCGGTATTGGCATTTTGAATCCGGGCTTTGAGATTTGGATCAAGACCTGCGTCGAGGGCCAGTCTGGTGAGGAAATTCAGATCGACCTGGCTGCGGGAGGAGTGCAGGTCCATCGCGCCTTGGGCGAGTTTGGTCAGCTTGGCGAAGCCGCCGGCGATGGTGACGTTGTCGACCGGGTGGGCGCGCAGGTATTTGAGCATGCCGCCGGCGAAGTCGCCCATGTCGATGAGGGCGATGTCCGGCAGGGCGTGGAGCTTTTGGACGGCGTCCTCTGAGGTTGATCCGGTGGAGCCTGCGATGTGCGTCAAGCCAGAGGCGCGCGCGACGTCTATACCGCGGTGGATCGAATGGATCCATGCGGCGCAGGAGAAGGGGTGGACAATGCCGGTGGTGCCGAGGATCGAGAGGCCGCCGATGATGCCAAGGCGCGGGTTCCAGGTTTTCAGCGCGACATCCTCGCCGCCGGGGACGGAGATGGTGATTTCGACGTCCATGGCGATGGCGTGCGCAGCGCAGAGTTCGGCAACGATGGTGGTCATCATGGCGCGCGGGACCGGGTTGATCGCCGGTTCGCCGACGCTTAGCGGCAGGCCGGGGCGCGTGATTGTGCCGACGCCTTCGCCTGCGACAAAGCGGATGCCGCTGCCGGGCTGTCCAAGGCGCACGCTGGCGACTATCGTCAGGCCATGGGTCACATCCGGATCATCGCCAGCGTCTTTGACAATGCCTGCCGAGGCGGAGGTTTCCGTGAGGCTTTCCAGCGCGAGCGGGAAGGCTGGTTCTTCGCCTTTTGGCAAAAGGATGGAGACCGGGTCGGGGAAATTGCCGGTGAAGAGCGCGGTGAGTGCAGCTTTCGTTGCAGCGGTGGCGCAGGCGCCGGTGGTCCAGCCGCGTTTCAGCGCGCCGTCCGGTTTTGCCAAGCCTGCATCTGGTTCATCGCTCATGAACGGGTTATAGGCAGGGAATGAATGGGAAATACAGTGGGTAAGATAAAGGCTATGCTTTGTGCGGCGGTCCCCTCATCCGGCGCTGCGCGCGTTCCTCGCTCGGAAAGCCAAATCGTTGGCTTTCCGTTCGGCTGCGCCGAACCGCTCGTCAATCTCCCCGTCGAAGAGACGGGGAGAAGTAAAGGCGCGCCCTTGTGACTGCGTCTTTGCCCATAATGCCTGAGTTTTTGCCGGGCACGGTTTGGCTGGCCGGGGCCGGTCCTGGCGATCCGGGGCTTTTGACGATTTTGGCGGCGCATGCTTTGTCTTTTGCGGATGTGATTGTCTATGATGCGCTGGTTGATGAGAGTGTGCTGGCGTTGGCGGGCGGGGATGCGGTGCTGGAATATGCCGGCAAACGCGGTGGCAAGCCTTCGCCGAAGCAGCGGGACATTTCGCTGCGTCTGGTGGAACTGGCGCGTGAGGGCAAGCGGGTGCTGCGGCTGAAGGGCGGAGATCCGTTTGTATTCGGGCGCGGCGGTGAAGAGGCGCTGACGCTGGCGGCGCATGGTGTTCCGTTCCGGATCGTCCCGGGGATCACGGCGGGCATCGGCGGGCTTGCGTATGCGGGCATTCCGGTGACGCATCGCGACACCAATCAGGTGGTGACATTTCTGACCGGGCATGACCAGAACGGGCTGGTTCCCGATGCGATTGACTGGGAGGCCGTGGCCAAGGGGTCGCCGGTGATCGTGATGTATATGGCGATGAAACATATCGCCGGCATTGCCGACAGCCTGATCGCGGCCGGTCGGCGCGCGGACGAGCCGCTGGCGTTTGTCTGCAATGCGGCGACCAAAGACCAGACGGTGCTGGAAACGACGATTGGCAGGGCGGCACAGGATGCGGCAAACGCGGGAATCGAGCCACCTGCGATTGTGGTGGTTGGCGAGGTCGTGCGGCTGAGGTCGGGGCTGGATTGGCTTGGGGCGCTGACCGGGCGGGTGCTGGATGGTGACCCGCTTATGGTCAAGTCCGAGCGGAATACCGGATGAAGCGCGGATTTCTTGTTGCTGCGCCGCATTCCGGCTCAGGCAAGACAGTGCTGACGCTTGGCCTGATGCGGGCGCTTGCCGATGCGGGTGAAACGGTTGTGCCATTCAAGGCGGGGCCGGATTTTATTGACCCGGCGTTTCTTGGCCATGCTGCGCGGACGGATTGTTTCAATCTTGACCCTTGGGGCATGCGGCCCGATTTCATCCGGACACTGGCGGGCCGCGACGGTTTGACCATCGTTGAAGGGATGATGGGGCTGTTTGACGGGGCGGCGGACGGATCCGGGTCCTGCGCGGATTTGGCGGTGTTGCTGGGCTTGCCGGTGGTGTTGGTGGTGGACTGCGCGCGGCAATCGCATTCTGTGGCGGCGCTGGTGCGCGGGTTTTGTGATCACAGGCCGGAGGTGCGGATTGCGGCGCTGATCCTCAACAAAGTCTCTACTGAGCGGCATGAATTTTTGCTGCGCGATGCGCTGGTGCCGATTGGCATTCCGGTAGCGGGCGTCGTGTCCTCGCTCGATGTGCTGAAATTGCCGGAACGGCATCTGGGGCTGGTGCAGGCGGGCGAGCATGCGGCGCTGGAGGCGTATGTGGCGACTGCGGCGACTGTGGCGCGGGACCGGGTTGATTTGGATCTGCTGGCAGGGCTCGGTGGGAACGCGGGTCCTACTGCTGCTGCCGTTTCAAGATTGAAGCCTCTTGGGCAACGCATTGCTGTGGCGAAGGACCGGGCGTTTGCTTTTGCCTACCCTCACATTTTGCAAGGCTGGCGCGAGGCGGGCGCGGAGATTTCGTTTTTCTCACCGTTGAATGATGAAGCGCCGGAGGCAGATGCGGATTTTGTCTATCTGCCGGGAGGGTACCCGGAACTGCATGCAGGGGCGATTTCGTCGAAGGATGTGTTCCGGGCCGGAATGAACGCGGCGCGGGAGCGCGGCGCGGCGATTTATGGCGAGTGCGGCGGGTTCATGGTGTTGGGCGAAAGCCTGATTGATGCCGATGGCAAGGCGCATGCGATGCTTGGGCTTTTGCCGGTTGAGACGAGCTTTGCGACGCGGACGCGGCACCTTGGCTACCGCAAGCTGACGGGGCGGGCAGGGACGCTGTTTTCGGGCAATTACCGGGCGCATGAGTTTCATTATTCGACGCTGGTGCGTCAGGGCGAAGGGATTACGTTGTTTGACGCTGTTGATGCGACTGGTGCGGACCTTGGCGCGCATGGGTTGCAAATTGGCACGGTTGCGGGCTCCTATATGCACCTGATTGATTCTGAAGGTGACGAATGATCGAGCATGGCGGCGCTTTGGATCGGGCAATCGCCGAGTTTGGCGGCGCGCGCGCGGACTGGATGGATCTTTCGACGGGGATCAACCCCAATCCCTATCCTCTGCCTGAGCTTCCGCTGGACGTGTGGACGCGGCTTCCTGATGTACAGCTGGAGGCGGACGCGATTGCTGCGGCACGGGGCTATTATGGCTTTGCCGAGGGTTCAGGCATGGTAGCGGCACCGGGGACGCAGGCGCTGATCCAGCTTTATCCGCATCTCGCGCCACCGGGCAATGCGATGGTGATCGGGCCGACGTATGAGGAGCATGCGCAGGCGCTTGGTCTTGCCGGCCGCGACGTGCGCTATGATCGCTCGCTGTCGAGCCTTGATGACGAGGACATGATCGCTGTCGTCGTCAACCCGAACAATCCGGATGGAAAGCGCATTCCCGCCGATGCCATTTTGTTTGCTGCGGACCGGTTGGCGGGGCGCGGCGGGTTGCTGGTGGTCGATGAGGCCTTTGCGGATACCGACGCGAAGGACAGTGTTGCGGCGCATGCGGGGGTGGACGGGCTGCTGGTGCTCAAATCATTCGGCAAGTTTTTCGGGCTGGCGGGATTGAGGCTTGGGTTCGCGGCGGGGACTTCTGAAACGACGGGCGTGCTTTCG
>JANPEK010000266.1:0-2321 GCA_031422915.1 Phyllobacteriaceae bacterium
GTCAACATGGGCGGCGGTTTCCCGACGCGCTATCTCAAGGATGTGCCGTCGGCGCAGGCCTATGGACAGGCCATCTTCGGCTATCTGCGCAAGCATTTCGGCAATGTGCTGCCCGAGACCATCATCGAGCCAGGCCGCGGCATGGTCGGCAACGCGGGGACCATCAAGACAGAGGTCGTTTTGATTTCCAAGAAGGCCGACAATGACAACCAGCGCTGGGTGTTCCTCGACATCGGCAAGTTCGGTGGTCTGGCCGAGACGATGGACGAGGCGATCCGCTATCCGATCACGACCGCGCATGATGGCGGTGCTGTTGCGCCGTGCGTGCTGGCCGGGCCAACGTGCGATTCGGCTGACGTGCTTTACGAGAAGAAGCCATACGACCTGCCGCTGGCGCTCTCCATTGGCGATGAAGTGCTGATCGAGAACACCGGCGCCTACACTACGACTTACTCGGCGGTGGCGTTCAACGGGTTTGAGCCGCTGAGGGCCTATGTGATTTAGGCAGATAACTTTCAAGCCTCGGCGCTGCCCCTCATCCGTCGCTTCGCGCCACCTTCTCCCCGCAAGTGGCGGGGAGAAGGACAAGTGTCGCAAAGGGTGGAAGCTCCCTTCTCCCCGCCGTTTGCGGGGAGAAGGTGGCCCAACGGGCCGGATGAGGGGCAGCACTGAGGGTGAAAATTGTCACCCCGCCGAGTCACAATACTCTCAAGAACCAACCTATTTTTCCGCATCGGAGGCCATCATGCCCGCTTCTGTTCCAAATCTGACTGCCGCCAACATCACCTTCGGCCGCGAAATGCCACATGAATCCGGCCAGCGCGAAGTGCTGCTTGACCGCGCGATGGGCGAGGCGCGCAAGCGCAAGTCGTCCGAGATTCTGCGGCGCGGGCGGCTCCCTGCCGAAGGCCTGTCGTTTGTCGCCCGCGACGAGGACGGCCGGGTCATCGGTACCGTGCGGTTGTGGAATGTGGCGGCCAATTGCACACGGCGGGGCCAAGCAAATGCCTTGTTGCTCGGGCCTTTGGCTGTTGATCCGTTTTTTAACGGCAAGGGCATCGGCGCTGCGCTGATGACCCTTGCCATTGAAGAAGCCACGCGGCTTGAGCATGCGGCAATCATCCTTGTCGGTGATGCCAGCTATTATCAGCGCTTCGGGTTTTCTGCGGAAAAGACGAGTGATCTCTATATGCCCGGCCCGTTTGAAAAGTCGCGGCTTCTGGCGCTGGAGTTGAAAGGCGACGCGCTGGGCGGCGCGTACGGCGTAATTTTTGCGACCGGGCGAAAGGTCGCAACGCGTCCGGCAAGGCAATTGCGCGCGGCGTGACGGCCGTCACGAGGCATTGAAATCAGCATCATTTGATGCTATTTTTGATGCAAGGAGTTTGACCATGCGCACCACCATTGTTCTTGATGACGAGCTTCTTGCGGAAGCGGAAGAATACACTGGCATCACTGAAAGGGCGGCGCTTGTCCGCGAAGCGCTTAAAGCGCTCATTCAGCGCGAGGCTATCAAGCGCCTCGTGGCTTTGGGAGGCAGCGACCCCACTGCCGAGGCAGCGCCACGAAAGCGCTATTCGTTTGAATGATTCTGGCCGATACTTCAGTCTGGATTGATTTCCTGCGTGGTGGCGCGCGGCAGATGGCCGGAGAAATGTCGAGCTATCAACTGCTCATGCACCCCGTGGTCTTGGGTGAAATTGCGCTTGGAAACCATCCGAACCGGGCGTTGCTGTTTCGCCAGCTGCAGAAACTGGAGAAAGTCAAAGTTGCGCGTGACGATGAAGTTTTGGAATTGATCGAATCACAGGTGCTCTACGGCTCGGGTATTGGCTATTCAGACGCTCATTTGCTGGCGTCCGTGTTGATCCACACCGGCTGCGTGCTTTGGACCAAGGACAAGAGGCTGCGCGTGCAGGCAGAGCGGCTTGGCGTTCTCTTTCAAGGTCATTGAAGCGCCATAGGAGCCGCGCCAAAAATAAATCTATCCACCCTACCTAAACCCGATCCTACAATGCCTTCGCGTCAATCCCGGCGTACACGAGGCTAGGTTGACAGGCAGGATGGACTGGAACAGGGCAATCACCCGCAACACCGAAGCACTCCGCCGCATCGTCGCGGTGATGTTTGCGATGTTGCGAGAGAACCCCGGCGGCAGTCCCCTCTCCGTCGGCTTCGCCGACACCTCTCCCCGCAAGCGGGGCGAGGTTAAAACAAGCTCCGGGCTTTTAACCTCGCCCCGTGGGGGGGGGGTGTCGGCGAAGCCGACGGAGAGGGGACGGCTGCCGGACATCGGACTGCCGCCGGGGTTCTCTCGCAAC
>JANPEK010000267.1:0-7516 GCA_031422915.1 Phyllobacteriaceae bacterium
CGCACTTTCAGGAACCGCGCCGTCCGGTATGGTGATCTCACCTGTGGCGGGCGAAGGCGATCCATTGCCCAGCTCCTGTGCCATGCTTGGCGTCACAAACATGCAAATGGCACTCATGACGCCGATCAATTTTTGTAAGGTCATTTTCAACAACACATCCACTGGCTGGCAACCGCGATTGCATCAGGCATTGCTTAGATATGTCTATGATTGCACTCGGGTCAGCAACTGACAATTGCAGACGGTTGGATATCAACAGGATTATGAAGTGTGACACCGCACGTTGTAAATTGTGCAGCGGTGAAATGGACGTTAGCGTTCCACCATTAAAGGGACGACACTTGCCGAGTTGCGGTTTGGGCAACCAATGGCGATATCTGGCAATCAGTACTGCAGCGGCGGGGCTGACGTTAAGGGGTTCAACCGAGCTGCAAACAATTTCTGAATTTATCGAGTGTGGGGCACAACACAATCATGCGGCCAAGACTCAACAAAATTGACTTGAAAAAATAATGGCGGAGAGGGAGGGATTTGAACCCCCGATGCCCTCACAGGCATGCCGCATTTCGAGTGCGGTGCATTCGACCACTCTGCCACCTCTCCGCAACGAGCCGTGATCTGAAACGTTGGACGCCGGTTTTTGCGTCCGATCACGGCTTCCAACCATGGGTGCCTTGGTCAAAGCGAGCGGTATGTAGCGATATGTGGGCGGCGAAACAAGCATGATTTTCGTTAAGCAACGCGCTTGTTGGTTGACTATTGACCGGCCATGCCGTAACGCGACCATGCTTTAAGCGTGGGCTCTCCGCGCAGATTGCGTTTTATCAACCCGGTCCTGACTGGATAAAAAGACAAGCCGGATCATTCCGAGCCTGTTGCGTGAACACCGAAAGGGAAAAAAATGTTCGCAGTCATCAAAACCGGCGGCAAGCAGTATCGCGTCGTCGCCAACGACCTTTTGAAGGTCGAAAAAGTCATCGGTGAAGCCGGTGACATCGTTCAATTCACCGAAGTTCTGATGGTCGGCGAAGGCGCTTCGGCAGCCATCGGCGCACCAACGGTTGCAGGCGCTGTTGTCACGGCAGAAGTCGTTGAGCAGGGCCGCGCCAAGAAGGTCATCGCCTTCAAGAAGCGCCGCCGCCAAAATTCCAAGCGCACCCGCGGCCATCGCCAGCATTTGACATCCATCCGGATTGTCGAAATCCTGACCGGCGGCGCCAAGCCATCCAAGACAGCCGCTGACAAGCCGGTTCGCGCCAAAAAGGCCGCGCCTGCCGAAGCAGCCCCGGCTGCAGCCGAATAACGACAGAACAGGAGAACTCCCATGGCACACAAAAAAGCTGGCGGTTCATCGCGCAACGGTCGTGATTCAGCCTCGCAACGCCTCGGCGTGAAGAAGTCGGGCGGACAGGCAGTCCTGTCCGGCAACATCATTGTCCGCCAACGCGGCACCAAGTGGAATCCGGGCACAGGCGTCGGCCTTGGCAAGGACCATACCATTTTCGCAACCACCGAAGGCGTGGTGGCATTCCGCACCAAAGCCAACAACCGCGTGTATGTTTCGGTGATGCCGAAAGCCATCGCAGCAGAGTAAAGCCGGAGTCAATTCAAACCCCGGCGTCCCATCGGACCCGGTGTTTGGAAATCCAGGCACAAGACTAAAAGGGGAAGATGGGCAACCATCTTCCCTTTTTTCTTGTCCTGGAGGACGCGATGCAGACCCTGACAACGCCAAGGCTTTTGCTGAAAGCGCCGACGCTCGAAGACGCGCCGGAAATCGCAAGACACATCGGTAACTGGAATGTCGCGCGCATGCTCGCCCGTGTGCCGCACCCTTATGCATTGTCCGATTGCAAGCCTTGGATTGCGCGCAGCACTGAGCGGAACGCTGAGGGCCTCGACATGGTCTATGCCATTCACTGTGAAGGTCTGATCGGCGTCATGTCCATCGAGGATTTTGATGCGGTGCCGGTATTCGGCTACTGGCTGGCTGAACCTGCATGGGGCAAGGGCTATGCCACCGAGGCTGGTGCAGCGGTTTTGGCCCATACCTTCAATCAGCGCGGCGTTGGCGAAATCACGTCATCAGTGTTTCACGACAATGTGGCATCGCTGACCGTTCAGAAAAAGCTCGGCTTTGCAGTGACACACAGGGGATCAACCTGGTCTTTGTCGCGCAATGCCGACGTGGAAAGCATCAAAACAACGCTCACGCGGAAGGCATTCAAGAATGCCATTCGAATGTGCACCGCCACAAATCCAACTCAGCACTGAACCACATCGCAAGACTATTCTGGAGGTCTCACCATGGCAGCCATAGAGGAACTGGAACCAATCGTTTCGGATTTCCGGCTCGATGTTCCGCTGATCGCAACGCAGCGCCTCGTTCTGCGCCGTCCGGACAAGGACGACGCGGTGGACATTGCGTTTCTGGCCAACAACCCGAAGATTGCCTCGATGGTGGCGCGCATGCCGCACCCCTACTCGATGCGCGATGCCCACGCATTCATCGGGCGCGTCAGGGATGGCGGGCCGAACGGCTGCATGTATGCGGTGACCATGGCGGCGACAGGGCGGTTTATCGGCTGTGCAGGGCTGGATCCATCCAAGGGCAACGGCTTGGAACTCGGCTATTGGCTCGGCGAACCGTTCTGGGGCGAAGGCTTTGCCACGGAGGCTGCACATGCGCTGGTTGATCTCGCCTTCCGCGATACCGACGTTCCGTTGATCACCGCCTCCTGCCGCCTGTCCAATCCGGCTTCCCGCCGTGTCATCCAAAAGTGTGGCTTTCAACATGCTGGCAACGGCATGATGAACTCCATTGCTGCCGGACCGGTTTCGATCGAGCGTTTCGTGCTGGACCGCAAGACGTGGGCGAGCCTTCGCAACTGGGGCAGATAAATCCGGCGGGCTCCTTGGTGCGTAAACCACGCAACAAGGAGTCCCCACGATGACCATCGTTTCCAATACCGTAGCTGCCCTGTTTTGCGCCGGCGTCATGCTCACCGCTGCACCGGCCAAGGCCGAAGACGCGCTGATCAAATTCTTCACCGGCAAGACCGTCGCTGACGGCAAATTCGCTGCCATCAACGGCGTGAAGCGCGACTTCAAGGTCAAGCTCACCGGTTACTGGAACGGCAGCAAGCTGACACTTGTTGAAGACTTCACCTATTCTGACGGCGTCAAAAACCGCAAGACCTGGCGCATGACCAAGACCGGCGAAGGCCGCTACAGCGGTACCCGCGAAGATGTGGTGGGAACTGCAACTGTCAAAGTCTCAGGCCAAACAGCCCGATTCTCTTACTACGTCGATATTGATGAAGGCCCTGGCCAAAACATCGTCCGCTTTTACGACACACTCAAGTTTGCAGCCGACAACAAGACGATGAAGAACACAGCTCTGGTGACGAAGTATGGATTGCCAGTGGCGAGGGTGCGGGTCAATTTTCGGCGGTAATTCAATCTTTTGCCTTCACGCTGTCAAACCATTGCCAAACAGCTGCCGCGTGAGGATTTGTCAATTCCTGCTCGGTGGTCACCGCAAACCAACTGCACTTGGGATCAAAAATCACATCTAAGACCGGCACAAGCCGGTTTGCCTGAATGGAAGCTTCGGCGAGAGTCTGACTGGCCAAAACAATCCCCAGTCCCGCCTCTGCTGCGGCGAGCGCAGTATCGCTGTCATTGAAATCAAAATCGCTGGGAGCGATCGGGCCAGCGTAGCCACACTCTTCAAAAAACCGGGTCCAGCCGGGCAACTTTTCATCGTGAATGAGCGACCGTGTTGCAAGCGTTTCAATTGGAATTGGCAACGAAGGAAACGCGGAGAAAGACGCCATCGGCACACGTAAATCCTTTGCAAGGCTTATCCAAATGAGATCGGCCGGTGGCTCTTGCGCATAGATCACGCCGATACTGAATTCCATCGATGAAAAGTCTATCGGCGCACCGCTCGTATCAAGCCATGGCTGAACATCAGGACAAGCCGAGCGCAGTGCTCCAAGACGCGGCAACATCCAGAGGCGCCCAAAGTCACGCGGCGCATAGATGACCACGCTGCTTTGGCGGCGAAATGGCTCCAATCGTTGCTGCGCAGTGTCAAGCTCATTCAAGGCCTCGCGGACTACGCGTTGATAGACATGGCCGGCATCGGTCAACTTAACACTGCGTCCGATACGCAAGAACAGCGGTTGACCAATCCGAAGCTCCAGCAAACGCATTTCATGGCTGACAGCGGATTGTGACAAACCGAGCTCAAGTGCGGCTTTGGAAAAACTGCCAAGCCGAGCGGCGGCCTCAAATCCCAACAGGAATTGCAACGGCGGAATGCTGCGGTAGCGTCTCATGCATGAATTCCATTCATGAAATATGGGAACGCTTCTCGTTTGATTGACGATGCTGAAACTGTCAACTTTCGCCAACCGTTTAACAAGTGAGCCTCATCGTGACCGTCCATTCATCCAAGTTCAACGCAGACACAACGCGAAACACCGTGCGCCGCCCCGCCGACTATGAGCAGCACGCGCAAACGTGGATGGCATGGCCGCATCGCAAGGACCTTTACGAAGACCTGCTCGACGATGTGCAAACCGGCTATGTGGCCGTTGCCCGCGCCATTGCCGAATTTGAACCCGTCACAATGGTCGCTCATCCCATGCACGCTGCGAAAGCGCGGGCGATGCTGGGCAATCATGCAACTGTCCTGGAAATGCCGATTGACGATTGCTGGATTCGTGACTCCGGTCCGACATTTGTGGAAAACGCTGATGGCACCGGTGCCGGCGTGTCATGGCGCTTCAACGCCTGGGGCGGCAAGCACGCACCATTTGATGCAGATGATGCCGTTGCAGAGAAAATTTTGGACAATCAAGGCCTGTCTGTGCGTCGCTCGTGGCTTTATTGCGAAGGCGGCTCGCTCGCCTGCGATGGTGAGGGAACGCTTATCGTGACTGAGACGTCCATTCTCAATCCAAACCGCAACCCCGGCATCAGCAAGGCGTTTGCCGAGGTTGAGCTCAAGGCGATGCTGGGCGTTGACAAAGTCATCTGGCTGCCCGGCGATCCCTTGGATTTGGAGACAGACGGTCATATCGACGGCATGTGCTGCTACGTGCGCCCGGGCGTTGTTCTGTTTGAAAGCAACACCGATCCGGACGATATGCACGGCCGGATATTGGCGCAAAACCTTGCCGTTCTGGAAAATCAGGTTGATGCAAAAGGCCGGAAGCTGGAAATGATCATGCTGCCGGAAGCAGCTAACGCGACAGTGACGAGCGACGTGTTCTGCCGTTCCTACATCAATTTCTATTTGCCAAATGGTGGCCTGATCCTGCCAGTCTACGGCATACCAAGTGATGAGGAAGCGGTACGTGTGGTTTCAGCCGCATACCCGGATCGCAAAGTGGTAACCGTGGACGTCAACGCCATCGCACCTGGCGGCGGGTCGGTGCATTGCATTACGCAAGAGCAGTATGCGTTTCAAAAATAATGTGGACTTGTCTGCCGTAGACAAATTCTCTGGAGAATTGAATGTCCAACCTCGTTGTAGCCGCCGTTCAAATCGCTTGCAGTGATGATGTGAAATCAAACCTCGACAAGCTGGAACTGCATATCCGCCACGCTGCCGCGCGCGGTGCCAAACTGATTGTCTTGCAGGAATTGTTCGAGGGAATTTATTTTTGCATGGATGCGGACAGGAAACATCTGGCGCGGGCAAAGCCGCTTGAGGGTCATTCAACAATCAGCAGATTTGCAAGCCTTGCCAAGGAACTTGGTGTTGTGCTGCCTGTTTCACTGTTTGAAAAAGATGGAACGCGCTATTTCAATTCGTTGGTGATGGTGGATGCTGATGGACGGGTTTCAAAGACCTACCGCAAAAGCCATATCCCGGATGCGCCGGGATACAGTGAAAAACTGTACTTTGATGAAGGCGACACCGGCTTCATGGTGCACGAAACGGCGGTTGGCAAAATCGGAGCCGGAATATGCTGGGATCAATGGTTTCCGGAAGCTGCCCGCGCGATGGTGCTGAAGGGCGCTGAAATTTTGATCTATCCGACCGCCATCGGATCAGAGCCGTCCAACCCGTCGTGGGATTCCCGCGATCATTGGCAGCGCGTGATGCAAGGCCATGCAGGCGCAAACCTGACGCCGCTGATTGCTGCCAACCGGATCGGCATTGAGCAGGGTGAAAGCTGCAGCGTTTCATTTTATGGCTCGTCGTTCATCGCTGATTTCACCGGGGCAAAATTGGCTGAGGCCGACCGCGTCAGCGAGGGCGTCATAACCGCCGAATTCAATCTGAACGAAATCGCCGGAGCCCGCCGCACCTGGGGCGTTTTCCGCGACCGGCGTTTTGATCTCTATCCGGAAATTGCAATCAAATCCCCGGCAAGACTGTTGCCTGCGAACGCCGCGTAGATTGAAGGAGACAAGCATGTCCAAACTCAAGATTATTCTGGTCACAAGTTGTGTTCTCACCGGCGCAGCGGCCAAGGCTGATGAGCTGCATCTTTATTCTTGGTCCGACTATTTTGGTGCCAAGACCATCGAAGCATTTACGAAGGAGACCGGCACAAAAGTTGTTTATGACGTGTTTGACAACAACGATATTGTCGAGACCAAGCTGCTGACCGGCAACAGCGGATATGATGTGGTGACCCCAAACCTGTCGCCCCATTTTGCCCGCCAACTGGGTGCCAAAGTCTGGGCGCCGCTTGACGCTGCGAAACTCCCAAACATGAAAAACATCGACGTCGGCATTGCAGAACAACTCACCAAAGTGGATCCGCAAGGCCTGCATGGAGTGCCTTGGATGTGGGGCACGACCGGCGTGATATTCAATGTCGACAAGATCAACGAGATCATGCCCGATGCGCCGGTGGATTCATGGGCGATGCTGTTTGATCCCGAAATTGTTTCCAAGTTTGCCACATGCGGCGTCGTCATGTTGGACGACGGCGAACAAGTGCTGGGCAGCGCACTCATTTATCTCGGCAAAAATCCAAACACCGCCACGGAAGCCGAGATCAGCGAGGCTGAGGCGCTGATCAGCAAAATCCGCCCGAGCATCCGCAAATTCCATTCATCGGAATATTTCAACGGTTTGGCGGCGGGCGACTATTGCCTTGCACTTGGCTTCTCAGGCGATGCGCGCGTTGCATCCTTGCGCGCTGCCGAATCCAAACAAACCTTCAAGATCGACTACCGGCTGCCCAAGGAAGGTGCGTTGATGTATTTCGATTTGCTTGCAGTGCCCGCTGATGCACCAAACCCGGAAGCAGGCGTGAAATTCCTCGACTTCATGATGCGTCCGGAAATCGCGGCGGCTGCCGCCAATGAAACAGGCTTTGCAACAGCCAATGCTGAAGCCATTAAAATGGTTGACCCGGAATTGCGGGACGACAAGAACCTTTATCCGAGCTCTGAGACAATCTCCAAGCTCACAGTCCCGCGTGTATTTAACGCCAAAGAACTGCGCTACTGGCACAGGGCCTGGCAAAAGGCGCTTGGACAG
>JANPEK010000268.1:0-2405 GCA_031422915.1 Phyllobacteriaceae bacterium
CAAACACCTCATCGAAAAGGGTAAACCTCCAAAACTCGCCCTCATCGCCGTCGCCCGCAAAATCCTCATCACCGCCAATGCACTGCTGCGCGACAACAAGGAGTTCGCCGCTTGATCCCAATACAGTTGCCAGACTTGGCCAAATGTGAGCCAAGGCGAATGCGGTGAATTTTCTGGCTTTCTCAAGCCCCCCCCACCAGCTACGCCAACAGTCTGCCCATCCCCGAAACCAGCAAATTTTCCGGATCAAGTGTCGCTTTCAGCGCCCGCAACAACTCTACTCCAATCTCGCCTTTCCCTGCCCGCGCCATGTCCGCGTGATCCGCGCCAACCCCATGATGATGGCTCGCCGCGCCGCCGCTTGTCCCAATTGCGGCAGAAATCCCGCTTTTGATCAACCGCCATTGCCCAAGCCGGTCCTCGGCCTGCGGGAAAATCGCCGTGAAATACAAACACGCGGCTTCCGGATAACTGTGGCTGAGATGGCACATCAGCACACCTTTTTGCCCATTGCTCACAGTCGCCGCCATGGCCGCGTCGAATGCTTGAGCGACAGCCGACTTCAATTCCGCCAGTCTGCTCCAAGGCGCAACAGTCTCGAATGTATCAACCCCAATCCCGCGCCGCAGCAGGCTTTCCCGCAAATAGGGCAGATCATAGCGGCTCTTCCGCCACGATGCGCCCGGCCCCCGGCCAAGCGAAACGCCGCCGACCTTGCCAATAATCCGTCCGGCATCAGATATCATATCGGCAAATCGCCCGCGCCCGCCCTCAAATCCGGCAAGCAGCAGCACCGGGTTGGACGGTGCCCGTTTCACCGCAAGCGCCACCCGCTCCAGCGCCGTCGCGCGTTCCATACCCTTCATCGCAAGCCGGAATTGCCCGAGAAACCGCGTTTCTGCCGCATCAGAAACGCGAAGCATCGAGAGCCCGGCGTCACTTTGGGCAAGCTGGCGGACCACCTCAACCGCAGCGTCAAACGAGGGCAAATACCAGGCGCAGTCTTCAACCGTTTCCGGCTTGCGCTTGATACGTACCGTCACCGATACAATCAGTCCGAACAATCCTTCCGACCCGGACACCAACCCGCCAAGCCATGGCCCGTCGGCAGTATGGCGCTGCGCTTCGCTGGTCCAAAGCCCGCGCGGCGTCGCAAGTGTGCAAGAGATCAGCATGTCCGACATGCGCCCGTAACCCGCCGAGCGCTGGCCGCTGCCATGCGCCGCAATCGACCCGCCCAACGTTGCGCCATGAAAGCTTTGCGGAAAATGGCCAAGCGTAAACCCGCGCGCATTCAATAGCTCTTCAAGGTCCGGCAGCCGGATCCCAGCCTCAACCTCCGCAGTCAAATCCGTCTCATTGACTGCAATCAGCCGGTTCATCCGCAGCATGCTCGCCGCAACACGCGGTCGCTGATCGTGCACATCAAATCCGCCGGTGACATTGGTCGCCCCGCCCGCCGCCATCACACAAAATCCAAGCTTCGACGCCCGCTGCAACAGATCGTTGGCCTGCGCACTGTTGGCTGGCGAGACAACGGCGTCGACCGGATCAGCAACGATTGCCGCGCGCCTTGCCAACTGGTCCGGATAGCTCTGGCCAAGCGAGAACGCCGCCCGACTGTCCGGATCAACTGAAAACCCTTCAAATCCGAACCGGCTCAGCAACGCACCTTGCACCGCCGCGCTCAGTCGCGATGGCCGCAGCGCGGGTCCATTGAAATCCGCAGGCAACACGGATTGCAACTCGTCAAGGCCCAGCATCTGACGCAGCATTTGCTCCGCCATCACGTTGCCCTCAAGCGGATCGTCCTGCTGGCCAAGCCATCCCCAAAGCTGCGTCGCCATCAGCACATCACCCGGATTGCTTGCGGCAACACCTCAAACAGCGCTGGAATTTGCCCCGGCGCTTCGCCGTCAACATCCAGCAAAGCGGTGTTGAGCGCCGGGTCGCCGACGGGTTCCACCAGCACTTTCTTCCCGCGAATGATGGTGACTTGGCGGTGGTTCCGGTGCGCGCCGGTATACAAAAGCCGCAGGTCAAGGATCAGCTTCAGCTTCGCCGCACCCCTGAAAATCACCACGTCCAACAGCCCGTCATCTTCGATGGCATCAGGCGCGATCATCATGCCGCCGCCGAAATACCGCCCGTTCGCCGCCGCCACCAGTGCGACTTTGGCTTCAATCGGAGTTTGGTCATCAACCGTTATCCGCACGGTCTGAAACTTGTACCGCAACAGCTCCTTGATCGTGTGCCACATGAAGACCATCTGGCCGGATGCAGCATTTGACCGTTTGGCCGCGTTGACCGCCTTTGACGTTGGCCCGGAAAGGCCAAGACTTGCAATGTTGATAAAGTGCCGTTCTGACTTGCGCCCGTCCGCGCCAATGAAGTTGACCCGCGCC
>JANPEK010000269.1:0-3481 GCA_031422915.1 Phyllobacteriaceae bacterium
CAGCGCGGGCGGAGACTGACGATGACAAGGAATGGCTGCCCAACGCCAAACAGGCTGGCCGCTTTGGTCTGACAGTGGACGACGCCACAATCGACAGCTGGCTGGCGGTCATGGGCGAGTTCGAACAGGTGCTCGATGGCAAAAAGCTGATGCCCCACTGGCGCTTTGAAAAGGGGTTCAACGTCAAACGCTTCTTTGACCAGTCCAAGCGCATCGACGCCGTATTGATTATAGCCGGTGTTGACGCCGTGCCGTTCCTCGAAGCCGGTCCGATTTCCTCAACCGCCGATTGGGACGGCCTGACCTCAGCCTTCCGCGGCAATTTTCTTGGCTACGCGATTTGGTTCAATTGATCGCTTGCGGCCACGCGCCGAATGGCGAAATGTTGGCGCCAAGCCGCCCCTCATCTGCCTGTCGGCATCTTCTCCCCACGGAAGTCGTGGGGAGAAGACGGCTTATCACTGAAGTTTCGTGATTGGCCGTCTTCTCCCCATTTCTCCAATGGGGAGAAGATGCCGACAGGCAGATGAGGGGCGGCCACACGCAAACGTCTCTCAATTGACCTGTACAGCCGTTTCAATAAATCCGCATCGAGAGCCGTTTGACCAATTCCCAAAACACCACTTCCCTAATAAATATCGCCCTTGTTCTGACTGATGCTCGGCGCGCCACCACGGCCGAGACCGGACAATATCTGACCGATGAACGTCAGATCCTTGCCGCCGGTCGGCGTGACGCGCTTGATGAAGTCAAACACTTTGCCGTCCTTCAAGCCATAATTGGCGATGGTGGCAACTGTCCCGTCTGGCGCGAAATAGATGGCCAGCACGCGCTGATCAACCAGCTTTGCCTTCTGGAAAGCAATGCTGCGCTTGCGCGTTTGCGAGATGTAATAAAACACCTCGTTGCTCTCGAGCGTGTTGATAGTCGATGGCGTGCCGAGCGACAACAGCACCTGTTCGCGGCTGGAGCCAACCGGCGTGGCGGCCAGCGACTGCTCGTCGATCACATAGCCTTGGTTGATCGTTTCGGACGGCGAGCTGATATCCAACGCCTGGCATGAGGCGAGAGCGACGCTCAGCGCCGCAAGAGCCGCGCCTGTGACCATTTGCGATGCAAAATTGTGCTTGATATACGCCATAAACAACGCCATCTCCCTAAGAGCCCGACTCCAAATTCACTTTGATGGCCAACTGAGGCAATTTTCTGTGCTTCCGGTGCTCACGTACCCAAACGTACGCTCCGCTCCGGTTCTCGAAAATCGCCACATTTGACTCATCAAACTGAATTTTGAGTCAGGCTCTCAAAGACCGCGTGCCGGGCCTTTCCGCACGCATTCGGTAAACCAGCTTTCGCTTCGATGCAACGTGTCAGACGATGCGTCCACGCAATTGAAACGACGCTTATTGAAAGACCAGCCCTTGATCTTTTCCAAACTCTTCGGCCGCAAGCGCCAAGTCAGCGAAGCGATCCTGATCCGCACCTATGAGGCGATCGTGGCGGCGGCGCGGCAGCCGGAAATTTTTTCTGAATGGAACGTGCCGGATACGCCGCTCGGCCGGTTTGAATCGCTGTCTTTGCACATGATCCTGTTCCTGCGCCGCACCAAGGATGCGCCCGGCGGCTTGCCGGCGCTTGGCCAAGAGGTTGTCGAGGAGTTTTTCAAGGATGTTGACCATTCGCTCCGTGAACTGGGCATCGGCGATGCATCCGTGCCCAAGCGGATGAAGAAACTCGCCCGCATGTTCTATGGTCGCGCCGCAAGCTACGATGGCCCGATCGGTGCCGCAGATGGCCAGGAATTGGCCGCAGCCATGTTGCGCAACATGATTCCCGATGGCAAGGATTGGCCGCAAGCAATTGAATACGCACGCCATGCACTCGCTGTCGCCAAGTCATTGGACGCACAGCTTGATGCTGCAATTCTCTCCGGAGAGATTGTTTTTCCGCAGCCAGCCAGCGCAATCGCATAAGTTTGGGGACAGGTTATGCACAAAAACACCACACTTCCGATCTGCCATCCCGTCAGCATCGCGCGTCTGCCGCAGCGCGGCATGCCTGTGAAGCTTGTCGCCACGCATGCGGAGTGCGCGGCACTTGCCTGCGAATTTGACGTGATCGAAGTCAAAGCCTTCACGGCGGACCTGCTGGTGGCAAAATGGCGCGGCGACGGGGTCAAGGTTTCCGGCGCGGTGATGGCTGACATCGTCCAAACCTGTTCGATCACACTGGAGCCGCTCGACGCCCGCGTGGAAAACGAGGTCGATGCAGTCTACGTGCCGGAGCACTCCAAATTGGCCCGTGTCAACACGGATGCAGACGGCGAGATCGTGCTTGACCCGGAAGGACCGGACGCGCCGGAGACATTTTCAGGCGATCAACTGGACGTCGGCCAGGTCGCGGCCGAGTTCTTCGGGCTTGGAATCGATCCCTATCCGCGCAAACCCGGTGCAGTGCTGCCGCCGGTTCTGGAGATCGACAAGGAGCCGGCAAAGGTCTCGCCTTTTGCCAAGCTGGCCGCCATCAAGCAAAAACAGTGAGCGACGCTGCAATTTGGAACGATTGCCGTTGCCTGTATGGTGAAAACCGGTAAATCGGAACATGGAAGTCTGCGCTTAAGGCAATAACCGGCAAAGACTGGTGCCGGAAAGTGTCAATAAGCGAAACCGCGAATGCTTCCGCGAGACGGGACGTGCAAAGCGTGACGAAAATATCCATCGATGCCATGGGCGGGGACTTTGGTCCGAGCGTCACGATACCCGGCGCAGCGCTGGCGCTGGAGCGCTATCCTGATTTGCAGTTCATGTTCTTCGGCAGGCAAGAAGAAGTTGCGCCCGAGCTCAACCGGTTTGCCGGGCTGAAATCCGTATCAACATTTGTTCATTGCGATGTGTCCGTGTCGATGAAGGACAAGCCGAGCCAGGCGCTTCGCCAGGGCCGCTGGAAATCATCGATGTGGAAATCGATCGAGGCGATCAAGTCCGGCGAGGCGCAGGCGAGCGTTTCGGCGGGCAACACCGGCGCGCTGATGGCCATGTCCAAATTCTGCCTTCGCACGATGGCACGGGTCGAGCGTCCGGCCATTGCCGGCATCTGGCCGACACTGCGCGGCGAAAGCATCGTGCTCGACGTCGGCGCGACCATCGGCGCGGACGCGCAGCAGCTGGTTGATTTTGCCGTCATGGGTTCGGCCATGGCGCGGGCGCTGTTTGAGATTGATCGTCCGACCGTCGGCTTGCTGAATGTTGGCGTCGAGGAAATCAAGGGACAAGAAGAAGTCAAGGAAGCCGGCCGCATGCTGCGCGATGCCAACCTGTCCACCATGCGCTACGAAGGTTTCGTCGAGGGCGATGATCTTGGCAAGGGCACAGTTGATGTCGTCGTGACCGAAGGCTTTGCCGGCAACATTGCGCTGAAAACCGCCGAAGGCACTGCCAAGCAAATCGCCGAATATTTGCGCATGGCCATGAGCCGCACGCTG
>JANPEK010000270.1:0-9277 GCA_031422915.1 Phyllobacteriaceae bacterium
TCCTTCGGACCCCCGCAAGCGGGGCGAGGTTAAAGCCGCCGTGGTTGGTTTAACCTCGCCCCTTTGGGGAGAGGTGTCGGCGAAGCCGACGGAGAGGGGACTGCTGCCGCGATCGACACAATGCAGCATCGCAAACATCACCGCGACGATCTTGCGGAGCGCTTCTGTGTTGCGGGTTATTGCGAGCGGCCAGTCCAAAGTATGCATGTCTCCGTTTCTGAACGAAACATGAACATTGCCTCTTGCAAAGTCAAGGTCTATTTTGCTGTCTATGTCTTTTGACACTCACCGAGGCTTTGACCCACTCAAAACCCGGCCTTGATCTTGTCAAACTCGGCAATCCATTTGGCCTTGAGCTCCGGAGCAACCGGCTGCTGGAAGAGGGTATTGTCGACGAATTTGGAGATGTCTGCCAAGCCGCTGGCCTCGACCAGTTTGGGATCCATTTTTGCCATGCCGGCACCGTTGCCGTGGCCATAGCCCCAGTCGGTCAGGAGATACTGGCTGATGTCCGGTGAGGACACGGCGTTCAGATAGTCGTAGACTTTTTCGTCGCTCGCCGCGCCGCCCTTGAGGCGCACGTAGGCGCAGACCCAGGTCGAAAAGCCTTCCTTGGCGGATGTTTCCATGGCGACGGGCTGGCCATCTTTTTTCAGGGTTGTGTAGGTTTCAGCCCAGCCCCACGCCAGATCAACGCCGCCGCCGGTCATGGCTTGGGCGAGCTCGGTGTTGTCGGCCCAGTAAACCACGACGTTCTTGTGCACTTCGCGCAGGAAGGCGGAGGCCTCGGCGAATTGCTGGTCGGTCATTTTGGTCCAGTCCTTCAGGCCGATGGCAAGACTTGCCAGCGCGTAGGCGTCATCGACGTTATCACCGATGGAAACGCGGCCCTGGAATTTGGGGTCGGCGAAGGCCCTGAGCGATGTGATCTCGTCAGGCTTGACCTTGTCGGTGCGGTAGATCACTGACGTGTTGCCCCACTCGAATGGAACCGCCCAGACCTTGCCATCTTCGGTGGTGGTGAAATTCTTCATCGACTTGATGCCGGGCAGCACGTCTTTCCAAGCGGTCAGCTTGGCAGTGTCGAGCGGCTCCAGCATCCCGGCGTCGCGCCACTTGGCGACGTTTTGTGAACAGGGATGCGCGAGATCCGCCTTGAAACCGGCGCGGAGCTTTTCAAACGCTTCATCCTCATCGCCGAAGAATGAAAAATTTGGCGAGCCGCCATTCTTGGCTGTGTAACCGGGATGAAACTGCGGGTCTTCGTAGCCGGACCAGTCAAAAACCATTGGCGTGTCATCGGCACGGGCGATGTCCTGCAGTGGGACAAAAAGCAAGGCGGCGCTTGCGAGAGCGGATATGCGTGACAGGTTCATTTTATCCTCCTGATCAGACTATCTTGCAGTAATTGAAACGCGCGGCCCTTCAGCCACCTGGAAATGATGCGGGAAGACGATGGCCAGCTGGCGCAGGCCGACTTGCCGCGCAAGCTCGCTGGTCAGCCCGCCGCCGCCCATCATCAGGCGATGCCAAAGGCCTTCAAGCAGGGCAAGCAGACCAAGTGCTGTGCTGTCGCGATCATAAGCATAGTGCGCATCATCAATCAGTGCGCCGCAGAGCCGTTCGAACAGATGCTGGTAGTCTTCATCGCGTGCAGCGCAAAGCGCCTGATAAGTCGGACGCGATTTGGCTTCGCCCCAAAAGGCGCACCACGCGGCAAGCTTGCGCTTGTTGCAAATGGCGCGGTCAAAGTCGCAGGACACCAGTGCGAAAAGCTGATGGGCAGGATTGTCGCCGGCCTTGTGCAGCGAGGCGCGCCAATGGGCGGAGTATTCGTCGGAGAGGAATTGCAGGGTTGCGGTCAAGAGCTTGTCTTTGCTCTCGAAATGGAAATTGACGATACCGCGCGACATGCCCGCGCCGTCGGAAATGTCCGCCATGGTGGTTTCGGCATAGCCGCGCTTGGCGAGCGAATCGATGGTCGCTTCGATCAGCTGCTGGCGACGGGTTTCCTTGGAGGCCTTCTGACCGTTGTTGCCTGCTCCGCGCGGTGCGGCAGTGATGTCGATGGCGGCCAAAGGCATGGTTCCTGTTTTCGTGAGCGCCACATTCATGATCGTGGCTTCCAAGCCAACAGATGTGTCGGGCGATGCTCGCCGCTGTCAAGAACCTTCAGCATGGCCGTCCATGTGCGGATGTTTTTTTCAACATAGTCCTTGTCGGCCAATGCGGAGATGTCGCCATGCAGTGAGGTTTTGAGGCGCTCTATCTCCGCCCGTGCCTCATTGCGATACCAGGGATTCCGGTCACGCAACTCGACGTTCACGAACCCGGCCGCCTCAAGAGCGCGCCTGTAAAAATCAGGCGAAGCCATGTGAAAACTGAGACCTTCTGCGGCGACATAGGCCTTCATGTCATCTGACGGCTCGTCATCATGACCGATCAACCAATCGCTGGCGGCAAAGAAGCCGCCGGGTTTCAAAACGCGCCAGATGTCGCAGAACAGCGCTGGCTTGTCCGGCACATGCAGGATCGCATCCTTGGAGAAGACAAAATCCATCACGGCATCGCCAAAGGGCAGGGGACCGGGGCGGCCATGCACAAATGTCAGACGATCTATCAGATCATTGCGTGCGGCCCGTTTTTGTGCGGCCCCGATCACCGGCCATTCCACGTCAAATCCGGTGACACGCGCAGCCCTGTGTTTGACCACAAGATGCCGGGTCACCCCGCCGGAGCCGCAGCCGATATCAAGGCCCGTCAACCCTTCAAGCGACAGGGTGCCGATGACGCGATCAACCTCGTCAGGCCCGCCGGGCGACAAAAAACCATCGCCCCACAGCGACTCCAGAAACCGGATCGCAGTGTCATCATATTCAGCGGCGGCGTTTGGTTGGCTCATAGATATCTCCATCCCGATGAATGCACTCTAACGCAAACGCAAACGCACGCAACAAAAAATCTTGTTGAACATTCATTCAAAATGAGTAGGTTTTGCGTCGCGATATGTTAGAGTTGACCGTGTTTGGAATGATCCTCCTGATGAAGAAATTTGATGCGATCATTGTTGGTGCGGGGCACAATGGCCTCGTCAACGCCTGCTATTTGCAGCGCGCTGGCTTGGACGTGCTGATAGTCGAGAAGAACGACTGGGTCGGCGGCGCGGCGGTTAGCAGGGAGCTGACGCCCGGCTTTATCTATTCCAACTGCGCCTATGTGTGCAGCCTGTTCCGCCCGGAAATCATGCGTGATCTGGAGCTGCCGAAGCATGGCCTCCAGATCATCGCTTACGAGGGCGGCGCGGTGTTCACGCGCGACGGCGATTATCTGGCCTCATACCGCGACCACCATGCGCACCGGCGCGAATTTGCAAGATTTTCCAAGCGTGATGCCGAAGCCTATGAACGCTATTCGCGAGACGTGACGCGGCAGTGCCGCTTCATCCAGCCGCTGTTGATGCGCCGTGCGCCAGATCCCGCCAGTTTCAAACCGGCGGACATTGCGGAGCTGATGTATCTGGCCAGGAAATTCGGTGGTCTCGGGCCGAAGGAAATGGCGGACACGCTGCGCTTTTGGACGATGTCGATCTCGGACTTCCTCGACGAGTATTTCGAGACAGACGTCATCAAGGCCTATCTCGCCATATCGGGAATCATAGGCACAGCACTCGGCCCGATGTCGCCAGGCACTGCCTATGTTCTCCTTCATCATTACATGGGCGAGGTGGACGGCTCGGTCGGCGCATGGGGCTATGCGCGCGGCGGAATGGGCTCGATCACCAAGGCGCTGGCGTCATCCTTCACCGCTTCGGGTGGAACCATCATGACCGGCAGTGGCGTTGAAAAAATTCTCGTATCCGGCGGCAAGGCCAAAGGCGTGGCGCTCGAAAACGGCGATGAGCATTACGCTGACATTGTTGTGTCGAATGCCGACGTGAAGCGGACGTTTCTGAAACTGGTCGATGAGAAGGACTTGCCGTCGAGCTTCGTCAGGAGCGTGAGCAACTTCAAGATCAGGGGCTCATCAGGGAAACTGAACATTGCGCTCGACACCCTGCCGGAGTTTCCGGCACTGCCGAAAGGCTCGACGTGCGTCAGGGGCGACATGCATTTCACCGATTCCGTTGAGCGGATGGAGCGCGGCTATGACGACTGGAAGGCGGGGCGCTGGTCTGCAGATCCATTCATCGACATGATGATACCGACCATAATGGACCCGACCATGACATCGCCGGGCAAGCATTTCGTCAGCTGCTTCGTGCAATATTGCCCGCCGAAGGTCGAGGGGCGTGACTGGACGGATGCGGATCGCGATGCCTTTGCCGAAACGGTGATTTCGCAGATTGCGGACTATTCACCCGGCTTCCGCGAGCGGATTGTTCATATGGAGGTGCGCACGCCGCGCGAACTGGAAGCGGAAGTCGGACTGACAGAGGGCAACATATTCCAGGGCGAGCTGACTTTCGACCAGCTGCTTTTCAACCGGCCAATACCGGGATATGCGCAGTATCGCAGCCCGATCCGGGGCTTGTACATGTGCGGCTCGTCCACGCATCCGGGCGGCGGCGTGATGGGAGCTCCGGGGCGCAACGCAGCGCGCGAAATCCTGTCCAACCTGTCGCGAAGCACCGGCCATGTGAGTGATGCGCATGATGTCATATGATGCCATCATCATTGGAGGCGGGCACAACGGCCTCGTTGCGGCAACCATGCTTGCCAAATCAGGGCGCAAGGTGGCGCTGTTTGAAGCTGCCGGTCAGCTTGGCGGCGCAGCGCGGGGCAGCGAATTTCATCCAGGCTTCAGATCACCCGGTCTCGCCCACGTGATCAACCGGCTGCACCGCGATGTCATCAAAGAGCTTGACTTGGTGCGCCATGGACTGGCGCTCAAGGCAACGCAGACGCCGACCGTCGCGCTCGCTGCCGATGGAAATCATCTGGTGCTGCGCGGTGCTTACGGTCAATCCATTGATGGCAATCTGGCAGATGGCGAGATCAACGGCTGGCAAACGCTGCGGACGCAGCTGTTCCGCCATGCCGGAATATTGAAACGCATGTTTGACGACGTACCGCCGCCGCTCGGCGCGCCGTCTGCGGGCGAGTTGTTCAAACTCGCCAGAACAGGCTTGGCGCTGCGGCTTTTGGGCAAGGTCGAGATGCGCGAGTTCATGCGCATGATCCTGATGCCGGTCGCAGATGTTGCCAATGAGCATCTGAAAGAGGAACGCCTGAAGGGCCTGCTTGCCTTTGATGCGACGCTTGGCATTCACCTCGGACCACGCTCGCCGACGTCGCTGCTCGGGCTTTACTATCGGCTGGCAGGCGAGTTGGACGGGGTTGCCGGTGAACAGACAATTCCGGATGGCGGCATGTCAGCGCTCATCGCGGCGATTGAAAAGTCAGCCCGTTCCCGTGGCGTGATGATCCGGACCGGTGCTTCAGTTGCGCGGATCATGATCGAGAATGAACGCACCTGCGGCATAGTGCTGGCAGACGGCAGCGAGATGCGCGCCCCGCTGATTGTGTCCGGCATCAGCCCGGTGACGACGTTCAAAAGTTTGGTTGGACCAAGACATCTCGACACAGGCTTCGTCCGCGCAATAGGCAACATCCGCACCAAGGGTGACACATCCAAGCTTCATTTGGCGTTGGACCGCATGCCGCAATTCGCAGGACTTTCCAACGCCGACCACGCAGGAAGACTGGTGTTCGCCCCGTCATCTGAGTATGTCGAGCGCGCGTTCAACCCTGCAAAATACGGTGAGTTGCCCGACACACCGGTGATGGAAATCACCTTGCCATCAATGCTCGCACCAGAGGGTGCTTGCGTGCTGTCCGCCAATATCCAGCACACGCCGTTTGACTTGAAGCAAGGCTGGCAAAGCGGCAAGATCGAACTCTACCGCCGCGTGATTGAACTTCTTGAGCAGCATGCCCCAGGCATCAGCAAATCGATTGTCGGCCACGAACTCCTGTCCCCACCAGACATCGAGACCAGCTACCTCATGCCGGGCGGCCATTGGCATCATGGCGAATTGCAAGCCGACCAGATGCTGATGATGCGCCCCACTTATGCCGCCTCGCGCTATGCCACACCGCTCTCGGGCCTTTACTTGTGTGGAGCAGGCTCGCACCCGGGCGGCGGCATTTCAGGTATGCCGGGATTGCTGGCTGCGCGGACTATTCTGAAGGGGCCACGCAAGTGAGGCAACAGCTGGCAGTCGTAGAAAAGCGCAAACAGGCACAATCGCACATCAATGCGATCCGGCTCGAAGCCCCGTTCCATGCCCGCATTGAAGCGGCAATGCAGCAGGAGGAATGGTACGTCTGGAACGGCTATAAATCGGCGTTGGTGATCACGGATGAAGAGCTCGAATATTTCGCCATCCGTTCCACTGCCGCCTTGTTCGACATCTCGCCGATGGTCAAATACCGGATCGAGGGGCCGGACGCGGAAGCCTGTCTCAACCGCCTGACGGTGCGTGATGTCACCAAACTCAAGCCAAACCGGGTGCACTACACCGCTTGGTGCGACGACGCAGGACATGTGCTGGACGATGGCACGCTGTTCCGCTTTGCGGCGAACCGGTTTCGCCTGTGCTGTCAGGAGCGGCATTTGCCGTGGCTGTTGGACAGTGCCATCGGGTTCGATGTCTCCATCCATGAGGAAACGGAGGAAATCGCCGGCCTCGCGCTGCAGGGGCCGACGTCATGCGCGATCCTGAAAGCCTTGGGTTTTGCAGGTGTTGAGCGGCTGAAGCCGTTTGATATCGTAGAGTTCATGGTGAACGGTGAACCAGTCACTGTGTCGCGCACCGGCTTCACCGGCGATCTTGGCTACGAGCTGTTTGTCCGTCTGCAAAACGCCCTGCCAATGTGGGACGCGCTGCAAATCGCCGGAGCGCCATTTGGCATTCGCCCGATTGGCTACGCAGCGCTGAACAGCGCCCGCATTGAGGCCGGTTTCATTGTCGCCAACGGCGATTTTGTGACATCCGAAACCGCTCTTCGCTACGACCGCGCCCGCATGCCCGACGAAATCGGTCTGGATTGGCTGGTTGATCCTGCGAAAGCCTACTACAATGGCAAGGCTGCGATATTGAAAGCACGACAAGAAGGCTCGTTGCGCCATGTTCTGGTCGGCCTTGAAATTGAAGGCAATATTCCGGCCGAACACGCCATTGTCTACCATGACAAAAAGCGCGAGGTTGGCCTCGTCAGTGCCGCGCTTTGGTCCCCGACCGGCAAGCGCAACATCGCCATCGCCACCCTGCAACGGCCATATGGCGTGACAATCAACGACAATCTCTGGGTCGAAATCTACGCCATGCGCGAACTGCAATACCAGAAGATGATGAAGCGGGCGCGAGTAGTGGAGCGCCCGTTCGTCAAGCTCGCCCGCCGCACCCTGACCCCGCCCGATGACCGGTAAAACCATGCCATCGGCCGAAGACATCGCAAAAAACCGGCTCCTGATCAAAACTCCGCCAGGCGAACATTGGTCAGGCCGAACCCGCTACGCAGCGGCAATGTTCCTGCATCAGGCGGGTTTGATGGAAGATGATGCGCTGGAAGTTTACCGGACGCTGTGCCGGCTTGACGATGAGGATCCGGAGTATTTGCTGCAAGGGCTTCTGAAGGGAGGGGTCCGTGGTGGAATTTCCGAATGATTGCGCCGCTGCTTTGATGCTTGGAAACGGATGTGAGAAGAAAAAATGATGCCACTAGAGCACTATGACTTTAGATGGAACCACAGACAGCGGAGGGATTTTGCGTCAATACCGGCGGAAAGATCCTTGAACGCATTTCAATGCGTCCTGCGGCTCTTTCCTTGGTCTTGCCACAAAATCCCTCCGCTGTCTGTGGTTCCATCTAAAGTCATAATGCTCTAAAGCCTCGACAGACTTGCACCTGACCAGTTTGCAACCCGGTTCAAAATGGACCAAACGCAAACAGGGTTAGCTCATGAATGAGTATATTCAAGGGCGCAGGTCAAACCCAATCCGGAACAAATTTCGGGAAAGACTTTATCTGCCCGTCGCATTCGCTCTATGGAAGGCCATTATCGCTGCTGCTTTATCTCTTGGCACGCTGGCCCTTTCGTGGGGCGCCGATGCCAAGTTGGCAAGAGCGACGCGGCCGATCATGCAAATGCCGATATCGGTTAGGCGGTTGTCAAATCGACCCCGAACGAAACGGGAGGCGTCCTTGCGGCAATCGTTGAGCGCACTGAAATGTTCGCGCGAACGCACGGTCTTGCCAGCCATGCAGGCCGACCAATACCAGAAACCCATATCGCCCCTTACGAAACAAATAAGGGACGGCCTCAATGTGAACGTGACATTGATCGCTCGAAGTTCATTCATCCGGCGCCATCGCTTCGATTTGAAGTTCAATCAGTATATTCGGCCACGGCAGCGCGGCGACGAAAAACAGCGTGGAAGCCGGCCGAAGGTTACGGAGACGCCGATCACACAGATCCCGGTAAGTCGGAAGGTCCTCGCGGTTTACAAGCAGATGTGTCACGCGCACGATCGACGCAAGCGACATACCGGCGGCGGCCAAAACCTCTTCGACATTTGTCCAGGCACATTCAGCTTGTCGATCAAACGCGCCGGACAAGGTCCCGTCCTTTTCGAAACCGGGCAGGCCACTCGTGAAGAGCAATCGCGATCCGCCGGGCACGACAATGCCATCGCTAAAGGATGCGACACGGGACACAATTCTGGCGTCTATCTGGCTGGTCATGATACAACACCCGACATTACGGCTCGCGCAGCTCCAAGCACCAGCTGGCCGCCGAGGACGACAAAAATAGCGCCGAAGAAGAGTGAGATGAGGCGCCGCCGCGCCAGGTATTCCTTAATGACAATGGCGTGCGAGAATGCGATTGCCAGCACAGAATGCCAGACAAGGGCGATAAGCGTAGTGCCAACGACCAGTATGGCGGCGACGACGAGCGGCGTGCTTGGTTGGATAACCAAGGATACCATGGAAAGCCAGAAAAGGGCCGTCTTGGGGTTGGTAACCTGGATCAAAAATCCCCGTCTGAGAGAGGTCCACTTAGACTCTGGTACAATATCCCCGGCGAGCTTGGGATCCAACGCTACACCCATCGCGGCTCTCAGAGACTTGACCCCAAGCCAAGTGAGGTAGCCGCCACACAGAATCTGCATGACTGACCCAATGGTTGGATGCAGCGCGAGCAGTGTCGTGAGGCCGGTGATGGCCATAAGGGCCCAAAAAGTTGTCCCAAGGCTACAGCCCAATGCGACCGC
>JANPEK010000271.1:0-12514 GCA_031422915.1 Phyllobacteriaceae bacterium
TGAAAAGGGCGCAAACCGCGTCGGGGCAAGCCGCCTGCAGGCGATTGCAACCGTGCTCAACGTTCCGGTTTCATTTTTCTTTGAAGATGCCCCCGGTGAAAACGGTCAGGTTATCCGCGGCTTGGCCGAGGAAAACTCAACTGCCTACGTCGTGGATTTTTTGAACAGTTCAGAAGGGCTTCAGCTCAACCGGGCATTCGTCAAGATTGCTGATCCGAAGGTTCGCCGGAAGATCATCGATTTGGTGAAATCGCTCGGCGATACGCCGGAAGTCTGACAAAAACCGCTCAAAAACGCCACTTCCGTTTGGCTTGACCACCGGAGCATCATCGTCTAACAGGCGCGTCATTCACGTGGCGCGCCTGATGCGCGCTTTTTTCTGGCAGGGTTTTCCTATGGCGCGAGCAAACTACGTTTTTACCAGTGAATCTGTTTCGGAAGGTCATCCCGACAAGGTTTGTGACCGGATTTCAGATGAAATCGTTGATCTGGTATATCGCGAGGCCAAGAAGACCGGCGTTGATCCCTGGACTGTCCGCATTGCCTGCGAGACACTGGCAACCACCAACCGCGTGGTTATTGCCGGTGAAGTGCGCGTGCCACCGTCATTGATCAAGAAAGACAAGAACGGCCACGACATCATCAATCCGGTCAAGTTCAAGGCTGCGGCGCGCAAGGCGATCCGCGACATCGGCTATGAGCAAGATGGATTCCACTGGAAGACCGCCAAAATCGACGTGCTGCTGCATTTCCAGTCCGCCCATATTGCGCAGGGCGTTGACAATGCTGCCGACAAACAAGGGTCTGAAGGTGCTGGCGACCAGGGCATCATGTTCGGCTATGCCTGCAACGAGACCGCCGACCTCATGCCGGCCCCGATTTACTACAGCCACAAGATTCTCGAGCTGCTCGCCGCCGCCCGCCACAAGGGCGAAGGCGAGGCTGGCAAGCTAGGCCCTGACGCCAAGAGCCAGGTGACCGTTCATTATGTGGGCGGCAAGCCCTCGGAAGTCACGTCCATCGTGCTTTCGACACAGCACATGGACGCCAGCTGGGATTCCAAAAAGGTGCGCAAGGTCGTCGAGCCTTACATCCGCGAGGCGCTGTCCGGCATCGAGATTTCCAAGGATTGCGTGTGGTACATCAACCCGACGGGTGCGTTCGTCATCGGCGGACCGGATGGTGATGCGGGCTTGACCGGCCGCAAGATCATCGTTGACACCTACGGCGGCGCAGCCCCGCATGGCGGCGGCGCATTCTCCGGCAAGGACACCACCAAGGTTGACCGTTCGGCCGCTTATGCCGCTCGCTATCTGGCCAAGAACGTTGTGGCGGCAAAGCTTGCCGACAAATGCACCATTCAGCTTTCCTACGCCATCGGCGTTGCCGAGCCGCTTTCGGTCTACGTCGATCTGCACGACACCGGCAAGGTGGATGAAGCCAAGCTCGAAGAAGCGCTGCGCACGGTGATGGACCTCACACCGCGCGGCATCCGCAAGCATCTTGATCTCAACAAGCCAATCTATGCGCGCACTGCGTCTTATGGCCATTTCGGTCGCAAGCCGGGCCGCGACGGGTCTTTCTCGTGGGAAAAGACTGATCTGGCACCGGCCCTCAAGAAGGCCGTCGGGGCTTAAGTCCTGTCTGAAGACTCGACCCACAAGCATCGCGGCGGCGGATCGTTTTTCGGTCGCCGGCACGGCAAGCCGTTGCGCTCTTTGCAAGCCAATCTGCTGGAGACCATGCTCCCCGGCCTGCGGCTTGATCTGACAGTCACGCCACCTCAGGATCTGCGCCAGCTGTTTGCGGCACCAGTGGAAAATGTCCGGCTGGAAGTTGGCTTTGGCGGCGGCGAGCATTTGCTGCATGAAGCCGCGCGGTTTCCAAGTGTCGGCTTTATCGGCGTCGAGCCGTTCGTCAATGGCATGGCCAAGATGGTTGCCGCGCTCAACCGCGAGCGGTTGCAAAATCTGCGCCTGTTTAACGAGGATGCCGCCCTTCTGCTCGACTGGCTGCCGGATCAATCAATTTCGGGCATGGACCTTCTCTATCCCGATCCGTGGCACAAAAGCCGTCACCACAAGCGCCGCTTTGTCAGCCCGGCAAATCTGGAGAAGATGAAACGCGTTCTCAAGCCGGATGCCTTGTTCCGCTTTACCTCTGACATCGAAGCCTACATCAACTGGACGCTCCAGCATGTCGAGGCGGCAAGTGGCTTTGAGTTCGTTGCCGCGACCGCTGATGACTGGCGCAAGCCTTATGAAGCCTGGCCGGGTACCCGATACGAAGCCAAGGCATTGCGCGAAGGCCGGACGCCGGCCTATCTCACGTTCCGAAAACTGTAATTCAATTTGCCAGCCAGCTGTCACCCCGGACCACAGCGCGCTCCATCTCATGACCTTCCTCCGGTTGAAATAATCACTGCCAAATCCAGGCACGGTCTGAAATTCGGTTGACTCCAAGCTCCGGAACCGTTTCGTTTGGACATCGGCAATGTTCCGCAGCCGTGTGACTACGGATCTCAGCACATCGCAGCCGCCCCGCGCATTTACATGCCGGGATTGTCAATCGAACTTGGGAGGGTTCCTTGAAACAGTTTCTCAAATCCACAATCGCCGCGCTCGGCCTCGTCATGGCTTCAGTGCCTGTCTTCGCTGCTGACTATTCGATCATGGCGCCTGCCGCGCCGGGCGGCGGCTGGGACCAGACGGCGCGCACCATCCAGACCGTAATGCAGGACGAGAAGATCTCCGGCAATGTGCAGGTGACCAATGTTCCGGGCGCTGGCGGCACTATCGGGCTTGCACAGTTTGCCAATGAAGCGACCGGCGATCCGACCAAGCTGATTGTCGGCGGCTATGTCATGGTCGGTGCTATTTTGACCAACGCATCGCCTGTGACGCTCGACCAGATCACGCCAATTGCCCGCCTGACCGGCGAGTATGAGGCGATTGTTGTTCCTGCAGCATCCGAACTCAAGTCCGTGGCCGATCTTGTTGCCAAGCTTAAGGCAGACCCGGGCTCCGTCTCGTGGGGCGGCGGTTCAGCGGGCGGCACGGACCACATTACGGCAGGCCTCATTGCCAAGGCGGTCGGCGTTGATCCGACCAAGGTGAATTACATCGCCTTCGCAGGTGGCGGCGAAGCGCTGGCAGCCATTCTCGGCAATCAGGTGACTGTCGGTGTTTCGGGCTATGGCGAATTTTCCGAACAGGTCAAGGCCGGCACATTGCGCCTGCTCGCCATCACGGCGGATGCCAAGATTGACGGCATCGACGCGCCGACGCTGAAAGAAAGCGGCGTTGATATGTCGATTCAGAACTGGCGCATGGTCGCCGCAGCGCCGGGCCTGACGCCGGAACAGACGGCGGCAGTGTCTGCCGACATCGAAAAGATGGTCGCCTCCAAGGGATGGGCCGACGCGCTGGCTGCCAAGGGCTGGGCCAACACCTATCTTTCCGGCGATGAGTTCAAGGCACAGCTTGCCAAAGACATCACAGCCACCGGTGCCATCCTCAAGGATATTGGTCTGGTCAAATGAGCGGTGACGCTTCAAACACAGACAAACGTCGCCCCGATAGGGCGGCGTTCATCATCGCTGCTGTGCTTGCCCTCGCGGGCATCGTAACGGCATGGAGCACGGCGTTGGCACCGCAGGCTGCGGGATACACGGCAGTCGGGCCAAAGACTGTTCCCTACATCGTTGCCGCCTGCCTGTTTGGACTTGGAATTTGGACGGCCTTCGAGGCTTGGCGCGGCGACTTTCCCGCGCGTGAAGAGCAGAACATCAACCCGATCCTGTGGCTTCTCGGCGGCCTGACGATCCAGTTGCTGGCAATCAAGACAGTCGGGTTTTCCATCGGTGCGGGACTGATGTTCGCCGCCGCAGCAAAGGCCTTCGGACGCGGTCCGCTGTCGAAGACACTCCCGACTGGCATCATATTTTCATTTGCTGTCTGGTTCGTTTTCGCGCTCGGCCTGCAATTGACGTTGCCGGAAGGCCCGGTTGAAACCTTCGTGCGCTCGCTTTTCAAGGCCTCCTGATGGACACATTCGCGCTTCTCGGCCAAGGGCTGCTGACCGCAATGGAGCCCTACAATCTGCTCTACGCGCTGATTGGTGTGACGCTTGGCACGGCAGTTGGCGTGCTGCCCGGCATCGGCCCGGCGCTGACGGTCGCGCTGCTGTTGCCGGTCACCTACAAGCTCGATCCCGCTGGCTCACTCATCATGTTTGCAGGCATTTACTATGGCGGCATGTATGGCGGCTCGACAACCTCGATCCTTTTGAACACGCCGGGCGAATCCGCGTCGATTGTGACAGCGCTGGAGGGCAACAAGATGGCCCGAAAGGGCCGTGGCGGCCCTGCGCTTGCCACTGCTGCCATTGGTTCATTCGTGGCCGGACTGCTGGCGACACTTGGTCTTGCGTTTCTCGCGCCAACCGTCGTCAAGTTTGCCCTGTCTTTCGGCCCGGCGGAGTATTTTGCGCTTATGCTGCTCGCCTTCATGACCGTGTCTGCCGCGTTCGGCGAATCGACGTTGCGTGGGCTAACCTCGCTGTTCATCGGCCTCGCACTTGGCCTCATCGGCATTGACCAGTTGACCGGACAGGCGCGGTTGTCCTTCGGCGTTCAGAACCTGTTTGACGGCATCAACGTCACCACCATGGCAGTCGCGCTGTTTGCGATTGGCGAGACCATCGCGGTCGTCGCTTCCAAGACAATGCTGGAAGGCAAAGTCGAGGCGATCAAAGGTTCGGTGATGATGACACGCGAGGATTGGAAGCGCTCGTGGAAGCCTTGGCTGCGTGGCACGGCAATCGGCTTCCCGATTGGCGCAATGCCTGCCGGCGGGGCGGATGTTTCAAGTTTCCTCTCCTATTCGGCAGAGAAGCAATTCTCGAAGCATCCGGAAGAGTTTGGCCACGGTGCCATAGAGGGCGTTGCCGGGCCGGAAGCAGCCAACAATGCTTCAGCCGCCGGCACCTTGGTGCCGCTGCTCACCCTTGGTCTGCCCACCACGGCAACAGCAGCGATCATGCTCGCAGGTTTCCAGCAGTTCGGTCTTCAGCCGGGACCTTTGCTGTTCATTACAAGCGCGCCGCTGGTCTGGGGCCTGATTGCCAGCCTTTTGGTCGCCAACCTCATGCTGCTGGTTTTGAACCTGCCGCTGATCGGCATTTGGGTTAAGCTTTTGACCATTCCGCGCCACTGGCTTTACCCGGGCATCATGGTGTTCGCGACACTTGGAACGCTCGGCGGCTCGGGGTCAACCTTCAATCTGGGGCCGATACCGACTTCATTCGGCCTCGGCCTCTTGATGCTGTTCGGCTTGCTCGGCTATTTCCTGCGCCGTTTCCACTATCCAATAGCGCCGGTGGTGGTCGGGCTCATTCTCGGGCCGATGGCGGAGAAGAGCCTGCGTCAGGCGTTGCAGATTGCGCAGGGAGACGTTTCCGTGTTGTTCAGGTCTTGGATATCAACAGCGCTAATCGCCTTGGCAATTGCCGCTGTGGTGGTGCCGATGATCCTGCGCGCGCGCGGCAAAAACACGGCGCAGTTTGCAACAGACGAAGATTGAGCCTCAAGCGAAACCCGGTCTGACCGGCCTATTGATTGATCTTGCGAAAATCGGTCGCATTGATCCCAAGCGCCTTGAGGTCAGTCGCCTTGGGCTGACCGCCTGAGCGCATGGAACCTGCCGCGCGGAAGGCGCTGGCGATGGAACCAAAGAACTCGGCTGTGGCTGAATTGCGGGTCTTGGTCATTTTGGTCTCCTTGCAGACATTGTTTCGTGCCTGCGCCTGATATGTGGGAGTGGTCAGCTGGCTTTGTCAGTGCAGGATTGGCATGCCAGCTGTGAGTTCGCCGCATAGGATTGATGGCAGCGATGCCAAGCGCAATCACCTCTCAAATGTCTTGCCTTCGCCGCCGAACCGGTGTAACCCACATCCAAATTCTTGATCGTCAGATGAAGAGTGGGCCCTTCCGGACCCGCTCTTTTTTGTTACCTGACGCTCAGCCACATGGAGACGCGGCAAGCGTGAACGAGGAAAGCCAGACTGTTGCAGCAACGCCCGATGCGGGCGATGACCGGCTGATCCGCGAGACCGGGATGGAAGCGCGCGTGGCGTCAATCATCATTCCGGTGATGAATTCCATCGGCTTCAAGCTGGTGCGCGTGCATCTGTCCGGCCAGAACGGTTACACGCTGCAGATCATGGCGGAGCGGGGCGACGGCTCGATGTCGGTTGACGATTGCGAGCAACTGTCCAAGGCGATCTCGCCGGTGCTTGATGTGGAAGATCCGATAGGCCGCGCCTATCATCTGGAAATTTCCTCGCCCGGCATTGACCGGCAATTGGTGCGCAAGTCGGATTTCACCCGCTGGGGCGGCTATTCGATGAAGCTTGAAACCAATGTTTTGATCAATGGCAAGAAACGGTTCAAGGGCAAACTGGTCGAAGGTGACGACGACGGCTTCAATTTTGTCGCCGACAACATCGCCTATGGCGAACAGCCGCGCATGCATGTGGCTTATGACAATATCGCCGACGCGCGGCTGATCCTGACCGACGAACTGATCCGCGAAGCGCTGAAGCGCGACAAGGCCCTGCGTGAAGCACAGGGCGAGAGCGAAAACGACGAAATCAGCGGCGAGACCGCAAACTGAATCTATTCGTCGGACGATTGAAGTGTCCGGCAAGTCTGGGAGACGAACATGGCAGTCAGTGCAAACCGGCTTGAACTTCTGCAGATCGCCGATGCGGTCGCGCGCGAAAAGTCCATCGACAAGGAAATTGTCCTTGCCGCGATGGCTGACGCCATCCAGAAGGCGGCGCGCTCGCGCTATGGTCAAGAGACAAACATTCGCGCGGACATCAATTCGCGCACCGGCGAGATCAAGCTGCAGCGACTGCTCGAAGTGGTCGAAACCGTCGAGGATTACGGCACGCAGATCGCGATGCTCACCGCCCGCGACCGCAACCCGGATGCCGAAGTCGGCGATTTCATCGCCGAGCAACTGCCGCCGATGGACTTCGGCCGCATCGCCGCCCAATCAGCCAAGCAGGTCATCGTCCAGAAAGTGCGCGAAGCAGAGCGCGACCGGATGTATGACGAATACAAGGATCGCGTCTCAGAGATCGTCAACGGCACCGTCAAGCGCGTCGAATACGGCAATGTGATCGTCGATCTTGGCCGCGGTGAAGGCATCATCCGGCGCGACGAAGTCATCCCGCGCGAGAATTTCCGCTACGGCGACCGCGTGCGCGCCTATGTCTACGATGTGCGCCGCGAGCAACGCGGTCCACAGATTTTCCTGTCGCGCACCCATCCGATGTTCATGGCCAAGCTCTTCACCATGGAAGTGCCGGAAATCTACGATGGCATTATCGAGATCAAGTCGGTCGCCCGCGATCCGGGCTCCCGCGCCAAGATCGCCGTGACATCGCGCGACTCGTCGATTGATCCGGTCGGGGCCTGCGTCGGCATGCGAGGGAGCCGCGTTCAGGCGGTCGTCGCCGAATTGCAGGGCGAAAAGATCGACATCATTCCATGGTCGCCCGATGCGGCGTCCTTCCTTGTGAACGCCTTGCAGCCGGCCGAAGTCTCCAAGGTCGTTCTCGACGAAGATGCAGAGCGCATTGAAGTTGTGGTGCCGGACGATCAGCTGTCGCTGGCCATCGGCCGCCGCGGCCAGAACGTGCGCCTTGCCTCACAGCTGACCGGCTGGGATATCGACATTCTGACGGAAGCCGAAGAGTCCGAGCGCCGCCAGAAGGAATTTGCCGAACGCTCCAAGCTGTTCATGGACGCCCTCAACGTTGACGAAATGGTCGGTCAGGTTCTTGCCTCCGAAGGCTTCGGCTCGGTCGAGGAACTGGCCTATGTTGACGCAGGCGAAATTGCCGGCATTGACGGTTTTGACGAGGACACTGCGACTGAAATCCAGAGCCGTGCCAATGAATATCTGGCCCGTGTCGAGGGCGAATATGACGAGAAGCGCAAGACGCTCGGCGTTGCCGACGAGTTGCGCGAGGTCGATGGCATCACCACCAAGATGATGGTGAAGTTCGGTGAAGACGGCGTGAAGACCATTGAAGATTTTGCCGGCTATTCGGCAGACGATCTGGTCGGTTGGAAGGAACGCAAGGACGGCGAGACCAAGACATTTGATGGCATTTTGACCGGCTTTGACGTGTCGCGCACGGACGCGGAAAACATGGTGCTTCAGGCCCGCCTGAAGGCTGGCTGGATCACCGAAGCCGACATGCCGGGCGCATCCAACGCGGCTGAAGACGTCGTGGCCGAAGAGGCGGAAGCCTGATTGCCATGATGGCTGTCGGGCAGAACGGATATGCGGGACATGAACGACCGCACGTGCATCGTGACGCGGAAGGCCGGATCAGCCGATGAGCTGATCCGCTTTGTCGCCGCGCCCGATGGCACGGTGGTCGCCGATCTGAAGCGCAATCTGCCCGGACGCGGCTGCTGGGTCACAGCGACCCGCAAGACTGTCGAAGAGGCGATGCGCAAGAACCTGTTTGCGCGCGCCTTGAAAGAATCTATCATCGCCACACCTGATCTCCCCGATCAGATCGACAGGGTGATGACAAGGAATTTCTCCGGAACTTTGGGTCTCGCCCGCAAGGCGGCACAGATCATGACAGGGGCCGCCAAGGTGGAAGCCTTGGTCCGCTCAGGCCAGACGCTGCTCCTGTTGCACGCCTCCGATGCTGCGGCAGACGGGGTGCGCAAGATGGATCAGGCCAGAAAAGCGGTTGCAATGACCGGCGGACCTGATATCCCCGCCTTCAAATTGCTCACCGGTGTCGAAATGGATTTGGCATTGGGCGGCGGAAATGTGATACATGCTGCCGTCCTGAAGGGTCCGGCGGGGGAAAACCTCGTCAAAAAGGCATTTGCCTTGGCCCGCTACCGCGGCCTGGAAGACGAAATTTTGGCGCAAGACTTTGATGGCGCCGCAAAGGAAACCGAATGAACGATACGAAATCCGGTGACGACAAGACGCTAAGCGTCAACGCTGCCCCGAAGACGACCCTGACCCTGAAGCGGTCATCGGTTGAGCAATCAACCGTGCGCCAGAATTTCAGCCATGGGCGCACCAAGGCGGTCGTTGTTGAAACCAAGAAGAGCAAATTCTCCCGTCCTGACGACAGGGCAAAGCAGCTCTTCACACCTGCGCCGTCCGCGCCGGCACCCGCCGCGCCCGTGGCCGCAGTGCCGCGTCCGGCTACCGTGCCTTTGGCAACAGCGCAGCGCACAGAGCAGCGCGCGCCGCAGCCCCAACGCGGCAATTCCGGCATGGTGCTCAACGTCTTGTCGAACGATGAGATGGCTGCCCGCCGCCGCGCATTGGAAGGTTCGGTTGTCCGCGATGCGCAGGACCGTGTCCGCGCGCAGGAAGACGCCAGCCGCCGCGCCGACGACGATGCCCGTCGCAAGCGCGAGGCTGAAGAATCCGAACGCCGTCAGGCTGACGAGGAAGTCCGCCTCAAGCGCGAGTCTGATGCAAGACGCCGCGCCGAAGATGAGGCCAAGCGCCGCGCACCCGGTGGTGTCGTCGAAGAAGAAGCCCGCCCCGGCACTGTCGTGCTGCGCCCGGGTGCTGTGCGCCGCCCTGTGGTCGAAGAGGAAGACGACCGCGCCAAGCGCCGTCCGGGCGCTGGCCCTGTTGGCCTGAAGGCACCGGTCAAGGCCGAAGTGCGCCCTGCCAAGGCCAAGGTCGAGGTCGACAACCGCCGAAAGATCACTGTTACCTCAGTCACCAGCGATGATGGCGAAGGTGCACGCGGTCGCTCGATGGCCGCCACCCGCCGCCGTCAGGAAAAATTCCGCCGCTCACAGATGCAGGAAGTGCGCGAGAAGATCACGCGCGAAGTCATCCTGCCCGAGACCATTTCCATTCAGGAACTGGCCCAGCGCATGGCCGAGCGCGCCGTGGATGTGATCAAGTACCTGATGAAACAGGGCTCGATGCTCAAGCCCGGCGACATCATCGACGCCGACATGGCAGAGCTGATCGCCAGCGAATTCGGCCATACGGTCAAGCGCGTCGCGGACAGCGATGTCGAAGAAGGCATCTTTGACGTCAAGGATATTGTTGGCGACATGGTGTCCCGTCCGCCGGTTGTCACCATCATGGGCCATGTCGATCATGGCAAAACCTCGCTGCTCGACGCGATCCGCAAGACCAGCGTTGTCTCCGGCGAAGCTGGCGGCATAACGCAACACATCGGTGCCTACCAGGTTGAGCACAACGGCCACAAGATCACTTTCATCGACACGCCGGGCCATGCCGCGTTCACCGCCATGCGTGCCCGTGGCGCGCAGGCGACTGACATTGCCATCCTTGTTGTGGCGGCGGACGATGCCGTCATGCCGCAGACGATTGAATCGATCAGCCACGCCAAAGCCGCCAAGGTGCCGATCATTGTTGCCATCAACAAGATCGACAAGCCGGAAGCCGACGCGCAGAAGGTCCGCACCGGTCTTCTTCAGCATGAGGTGTTCGTCGAATCGATGGGCGGTGAAACGCTGGACGTTGAAGTCTCGGCCAAGACCGGCCTTGGCCTCGACAAGCTGCTCGAAGCGATCCTCTTGCAGACCGAAGTGCTTGAACTCAAAGCCAATCCGGACCGCACGGCAGAAGGCGTCGTCATTGAAGCCAAGCTCGACCGTGGCCGTGGCCCGGTTGCCACCGTTCTGGTGCAGGCCGGCACGCTCAAGCCGGGCGATATTCTCGTTGCCGGTGCCGAATGGGGACGTGTGCGCGCACTCGTCAATGACAAGGGTGATCAGGTCAAAGAGGCCGGTCCCTCGCTTCCGGTCGAAATCCTCGGCTTGCAGGGAACGCCTGCTGCCGGTGACCGCTTTGCCGTGGTCGAGAATGAAGCCAAGGCGCGCGAAATCTCGTCGTACCGCCAGCACAAGGCGCGCGAGAAATACGTCGCCAAGCAGGCCGGCACGCGCGGTTCGCTCGAACAGATGATGAGCCGTTTGCAGGTGTCCGGTCTCAAGGAATTCCCGCTCGTCATCAAGGGTGACGTTCAGGGTTCCATCGAAGCCATCGCCGGTTCGCTCGACAAACTCGGCACCGAGGAAGTGCGTGCGCGCATCATCCATTCGGGTGCCGGTGCGATCACCGAGTCCGACGTGGCGCTGGCCGCAACATCGGGCGCGGCAATCATCGGCTTCAACGTCCGCGCCAACGTTCAGGCCCGCGACGCTGCCGAGCGTGAAGGCATCGAAATCCGCTACTACAACATCATCTATGATCTTGTGGACGATGTGAAAGCCGCGATGTCGGGCCTCCTGTCGCCGGAACGCCGTGAGACCTTCCTCGGCAATGCCGAAATCCTCGAAGTCTTCAACATCACCAAGGTCGGCAAGGTCGCCGGCTGCCGTGTCGTCGAAGGCAAGGTCGAACGCGGCGTCGGAGTCCGTCTGGTGCGCGAAGGCGTGGTCATCCACGAGGGCAAGCTCAAGACGCTCAAGCGCTTCAAGGACGAAGTGCCGGAAGTCCAGGTCGGCCAGGAATGCGGCATGGCGTTCGAAAACTACGAAGACATGCGCGCCGGAGACACAATAGAGTGCTTCCGCGTGGAAAGCATCAAGCGCACGCTGTAATGAGACAGCCTTCCCCTGCGCGGGGAAGGCGATCTCGTACTGGAATTTGAGCGGCTTTCCGCATGATTGCGGGCATGGCTGCGCTGTGCGGAATGACGAAAATTTGGCGTGGTGTGTGACTCTCCCTCACATGTCTTGCTTCGCAAGACTGTCCTCTCCCCGGCGGGGAGAGGGGAAAACGTGGCGCTTCGCCATGCTCCGCCGGACACACAGAAAAACGCGGCCCTTCACCTCTCCCCCACGGGGAGAGGACAGTCTTGCGAAGCAAGACAGGTGAGGGACTGTCAAAAGCCCGTGCCAGCACATGGCGCGCCGCCCACATCACAGCCGCCATGCCTGTCATCAGTGCGGAGCGGGAACTTATCCACACCCGCAACCCGCCCAACCCATTGACATCCCTGACTCCACAACAATTTTTGCCCAAATCTATCCACCATCCCGAACAGTGCCGCATAATTCCCATGCGTGTTCCTTCGGGAAGGTCAGGCCGGTCCATCCGGTTTGATGCGAAGGAGCTGGCTTCGGTGGGGGTGGCCTAATGGAACCATCCTCTCCGGCCGAGATGGGTTCCCCTAAAATGTACGGGGGATAGTGCGTTTGAGGAGACTCTTGCGCGCGAGAAGGCCCGGGGTCCAAAAATGACGGCGCAAATGCCGTTGCCCGGTCACGGCCACGGCTGCGGGGGTCCCGGCGCATGCAGGTGTCAGGCGAAAGCCTGCACATTTGCCCAGTCCGGTGGATACCGACCTGTCCGGGAGCATGAAGTGCCAGACGTGCGGGGTGTGGCTTTTGTCACATTCGCTAATCCATAGAGGCAGGAGTCCACACCCCGCTTCCCTGTTCTTTGACAATGGCCAGACC
>JANPEK010000272.1:0-2279 GCA_031422915.1 Phyllobacteriaceae bacterium
AACGTCTGCGCGCCCGTGCGCTGGATGATGACCTCGACCTTGCCCAACAGCGTGCGCGAGACGGCACCGACCGGAAATACCTTTTCGGAAAGGTTCTGCGGACACCCGGCCGACAGCGCGGCTTCGGCATTTCTGCCAGTGACAAACACCGCCGTGTTGCGTTGGGAAATGTCCACGGCGGAGTGCAGCACCTTTGATTTGGCGCACGCGGCGACCATGTCCTTGCCCGCTTCGTCCAAGATCAGCCACTCGTCAGGCCCAAGCCAGCAGGCCGTGCGGGTGCCCCTGCCAACGCTGGTCTTTGGCTTGACCGGAAGCGCTAGTCCAAGCGCCTTGGCCAGCGCCGCCACCGCATCCGGGCGCGCTCGAAGCGACAGGCGTGAAGCATCCGGAGCAGGCGTCACCGAGACATTGGCCGAACCGGCAGCGCGGCCATCCAGCGGCTGGCGGGGTTTCAATGCAGTATCAGCCATGGATACGGGCTCCTGAAAAAGTCTGTTGAGCTGTCAGTAGCCCCATGCACCACGTCCCCTTCTCCCCGCCTCTTGCGGGGAGAAGGTGGCGCGAAGCGACGGATGAGGGGCAGCTCGATGGTTGAGAATAAGCGGTGTTAACGCCAGATATCGAGCGTCCACAACGATCCACTGACGCCAATCTCCACCCTCGGCACTGCCCCTCATCCGCCCCCGCGGGCCACCTTCTCCCCGCAAGCGGCGGGGAGAAGGGGAGGTGCGCCACGTTCGACTTCATTCCGCCGGTCGGCCGTTCAGGCATTGATCCGCCCTCCTTCTTCATCAAAGAACACGGGTTTGCAAATCTCCGCCTCGATCACGCGGTCCGGCATCGGCACAAAGATGGTCTGACCCATCTTGCCGAACCCGCCCTCAACCAAACCCATCGCAATCGACCGGCCACAATTCTCCGACCAGTAAGACGACGTCACATGCCCCACCATCTTCATCGGAATGGCTTGCTTGGGATCAAGCACGATCTGCGCGCCTTCCTCCAGCACTGTCATCGGGTCCTTGGTCTTGAGCCCGACCAGTTGCTTGCGGCCCGGCGCTACGAGATCGATACGCTTCAATCCGCGAATGCCGACAAAGTCTGGCTTGGCTTTGGCAATCGCCCACGACAGGCCCGCATCCTGCGGCGTTACCGTGCCGTCCGTGTCCTGCCCGACGATGATGTAGCCCTTCTCGGCCCGCAGAATATGCATGGCTTCGGTTCCATATGGCGTCAACCCTAACGGCGCACCTTGCGCGTAAATCGCATCCCACACCGCCTGGCCATAATGCGCCGGCACATTGACTTCAAAGCCAAGCTCGCCCGCAAACGTCATGCGGAACAGGCGGCACGGCACACCCATGAACGTGCATTCGCGCACCGACATGTGCGGGAAGGCTTCGTTGGACATATCCATGCCTTCGACAAACGGCGTGATGATCTCGCGCGCTTTCGGACCTTGCACGGCAATGACTGCCCACTGCTCGGTGGTCGAGGTCAGCCAGACGTTGAAATCCGGGAACTCGGTCTGGAGATAATCCTCCATATGGCTCATCACGCGCGGCGCACCGCCCGTGGTGGTCGTCACATGGAACCGGTCCTCGGCGATGCGCCCGACGACGCCATCGTCATAGATGAACCCATCCTCGCGCAACATGATGCCATAGCGGCAGCGGCCAACGCCGAGTTTGTCCCAGCTGTTCGTGTAGAGAATGTTCAGGAACTTCGCCGCATCCGGCCCGACCACTTCGATCTTGCCAAGCGTTGAGGCGTCGAACATGCCCGCCGTTGTGCGCACAGTTTTGCACTCGCGGTCCACAGCCTGGTGCATGGTTTCGCCCGCCTTGGGGAAATACCAGGCGCGCTTCCACTGGCCGACATCTTCAAACACCGCGCCCATCGCCGCCGAAGTCTCATGCATCGGCGTGCGCCGTGTCGGGTCAAACAGAGGACCTTTCGCGTGGTTGACAATCGTGCCAAACGTCACCGGCGTGTATGGCGAGCGGAACGTGGTGAGCCCAACCTGCGGAATGGGCTTGCCAAGCGCTTCGGCTGCAATCGCCAGCCCATGCATGTTGGAGGTCTTGCCCTGATCGGAAGCCATGCCATTGGTGGTGAAACGCTTGACATGCTCAATCGAATGCATGCCCTCGCGCACCGCCATGCGGATGTCCTTGGCGGTCACATCATTCTGGAAATCGACGAACGCCTTGACCGTGTCGTCCGGCCCGGCACCCGGTGCCGAGCCCGACATTCCGCCAGCGATTGAACCGCCG
>JANPEK010000273.1:0-8332 GCA_031422915.1 Phyllobacteriaceae bacterium
GCGCGGCAATGTCGCCAAGCTGCAACTCGACCAGGTGCGCGCTGATCTGCAAGGTGCCCAGTCTCAGTATGAAGCGGCCAAGGCCGAGCTTGAGCGCACGCAGGTGATCGCGCCGTTTGATGGCATCATCGACAAGATTTCGGTCGAAAACGGTGCTTCTGTCGGACAGGGCGGCCCGGTCGCCACTCTGATCGCGCTTGACCCGATTGTGGCAGTCGGCGAGATTTCCGAGCGCAATTTGTCGTCGATCAAGGTCGGCAGCCCGGCCAGCATCCGCCTCGTCAACGGCTCCATCGAAGAAGGCACGGTTCGCTACATCAGCCGTGAGGCAAGCGCTGCAACCCGCACCTACCGGATTGAAGTCGCTGTCCAAAACAAGGACGGCCACATCCCCGCCGGCATGACTGCCGAGATCAACCTGAAGTCAGATCCGGTCAAGGCCATCAAGCTGCCACGCTCGGCTGTCACCTTGAATCAGGATGGCGCGCTTGGTGTCCGCGCGGTCGATAAGGACAACAAGGTGGTGTTCCTGCCGGTTGATTTGATCGATGACGCCACGGACGCCATCGTTTTGACCGGCGTGCCGGAAGGCACGAAGATCATCATTTCGGGTCAGGATTTTGTCGTCGATGGCGAAGTCGTGACCGTGGTCGAGCCTGACGCGGCAACGATCAAGAAACTCGCCGCGCAGTTTGCTTCCGAACTTCAGTAAGCACCAAGGGCAAAAGCCATGAGCCACATCATTGACCTTGCGATCCGCAATTCGCGGCTGACGATTTCCATTCTGCTGTTCTTTTTGATCACCGGCGCGCTGGCATACATCTCTATTCCAAAAGAGGCAGAGCCAGACATCCAAATACCAAATATATATGTGTCGCTGAGCTATCAGGGAATTTCGCCAGAAGACGCCGAGCGGCTACTGCTCAGACCGATGGAAACGGCGCTGAAAAGCATCAAGGACGTCAAGGAAATGCGCTCGTCCGCCTATCAGGGCGGCGGCAATGTGCTGATGGAATTCAACGCCGGTGCCGACCTTGCAAAGGCGCTTGACGATGTCCGCTCCAAAGTCTCCGATGCCAAGCGCGACCTGCCGCAAGGTGCGGAAGAGCCAAGTATAATTGAAGTCAATCTGTCGGAATTCCCGGTGCTCGTGGTCACCCTGTCCGGCGATGCGTCCGAGCGGGTGCTGGTCGATGCCGCGCGCGAACTGAAGAAGCGCATCGAGGAAGTTGACGGCGTGCTCGAAGCCAAGTTGCAAGGCGCGCGCGATGATCTTGTGGAAGTCATCATCGACCCCGTGAAACTGTCATCCTACGGCTTGAAACTTGACCAGTTGATCGGCGGCGTTGCAGGCTCCAACAGTTTGGTTGCCGCAGGCGCACTTGAAGGCGCTGAAGGCAAATACGCCGTCAAGGTGCCATCACTGATCGAAACGCCGGAAGACGTTGCCAACCTGCCCATCGTCGCCAACGCCGATGCCGTCGTGCGCGCCCGCGATTTGGCGACCATCCGCGCCTCGCACAAGGATGCGGAATCCATCACGCGTCTGAACGGCAAGTCTGCCATTGCCATTGACGTTTCCAAGCGCACCGGATCCAATCTCATCAATACTGTTGATGGCGTGAAAAAGGTCACCGAGGAATTCAAGTCGCAGCTTCCGGCCGGCGGCGTGATCACCTTCTCACAGGATAAATCCGATCAGATCCGCCAGCTCCTGCACGATCTGCAAAACTCGGTGTTGACTGCCGTTATCCTCGTGTTCGTTGTCATTCTCTATGCCCTCTCCGGTCGCGCCTCGCTGTTCATCGGCTTTGCCATTCCGGTCTCGTTCCTGATGGGCATCCTGTTCCTGTCGCTGGCAGGCTTGACCGTCAATCTCGTCGTGCTGTTCTCGCTTATTCTGGCCGTTGGCATGCTTGTTGATGATGCGATCATTGTCACCGAGTTTGCCGAACGCCGCATGAGCGAAGGCATGGATCGCGTCGAGGCCTATTCGATGGCGGCCAAGAAGATGACCGGGCCGGTTATGGCGGCCACCATGACCCGCATCGCCGCGTTTTCGCCGTTGCTGTTCTGGCCGGGCATCGTCGGCGAGTTCATGAAATACATGCCGATCACGCTGATTGCCACGCTGTCGGCATCGCTGCTCTACGCGCTTGTGTTCACGCCGACACTTGGCGCGATGTTTGCCAAAAAGCCGGACCACATCGAAGAGCATCGCGATGGCTGGTATATGGCAGTCGTCAAGAAGGCGATCCACTATCCGAAGACGGTCCTCATGCTCGCCGTCGCCCTGCTGGTCGCTGTGCCCTACGCCTATGGCAAGATCGGTGCGGGTGTGGAATTTTTCCCGAATGTCGAACCCGATTATGGCCTGTTGTATGTCCATGCGCGCGGCAACATGTCGCTTGACGAGAAGGACACGCTCGTCCGCCTTGCCGAGGATCGCATTCTGGGCTGGCCCGGCATCAAGACGGTCTATACGCGCGTTGGCGCCGGCGGAGGGCAGGGCAATGAAATCGCGCCGGATGTTGTCGGCACCATCCAGTATGAGTTCATCGACTGGCGTGAGCGCAAACCGGCGCTCGAAATTCTGGCCGACCTTCGCGTTGCCATGGCCGGCATTCCCGGCGTGGACATCGAGGTGTCGGTTCCGGCCGCCGGCCCGCCAACAGGCAAAGCCATTCAGGTCCGCCTTTCGGCCAGTGACCCGGCAGGCATCAATGATGCGGCGCGCAAGGTTGTCGCATTGTTGAAATCCGATCCGGAAGTGCTCGACATTGCCGACGGTCTGCCGATCCCCGGCATCGACTGGGAGCTGAAAGTCAACCGCACGGAAGCCGCCAAATATGGCATCGGGCCGGGCTCTGTCGGCACAGTCGTGCAGCTTGTGACCTCCGGTCTCAAACTGTCGGATTACCGTCCCGCCGGTGCCGATGACGCGGTCGATATCCGCCTTCGCCTGCCGGAAGACCGGCGGACACTGGCAACACTTGACCAGCTGCGCATCGAAACCGCTCTCGGTTCGGTGCCGATTTCCAACTTCGTCACCCGCGAACCGGCGCAATCTGTTGGCACGCTTAACCGGATCGACGGCGAGCGCACGATCACCGTGCAGGCCAACGTCAAGGAAGGCGTGCAAGCCGCCGTCGTTCAGGAGCGTGTGCGCCAGATGATGGAGAAGGAGGACTTCGGAAACATCGGCTGGAAAATGGTCGGTTCCGATCAGGATTCGGCGGAAGCCTCCGCCTTCTTGGGCAAGGCATTCGGCGCGGCGATCTTCCTGATTTTCGTGGTGCTCTTGGCGCAGTTCAACAAGTTCACCAGCGTCTGGTTGGTTTTGTCGGCAGTGGTCATGTCCACCATCGGCGTCTTCCTTGGTCTGATGATCACCGGCCAGCCGTTCGGCATCGTCATGTCCGGCATCGGTGTCATCGCGCTCGCAGGCGTGGTGGTCAACAACAACATCGTCTTGATCGACACCTACGACACGCTGCGGCACGAAGGCATGGACAAGCTGGAAGCCATCCTGCAGACCTGCCGCGAGCGGGCGCGGCCCGTTGTCCTGACAGCGGCAACGGCCATCCTCGGCGTGTTCCCCATCGCCTTTGGCGTCAATCTTGAGCTGCTCGCCCACGATACCACAATCGGCGCGCCGTCAACGCAATGGTGGATATCGCTCTCCAGCGCCATCGTCTTCGGTCTGGCATTCTCGACCGTTTTGACCTTGATCATCACCCCATCGGCGCTGATGGTGTTCACCCGCGCAACGCCGGAGGACGGCATAATCAACCGCATCAGACGCCTGTTCCGCCGCCAGCCGAAGCGTGCGGCGGGGACCGTTGGCGGTGCCATGCCCGCACCTGCCGAATAGCTTTTACGCGGCAAGACGCTCTGTTGCTTCCAGCAGGCCCTGATCGATCAGGGCCTGTCTCACGGCCATATCCAGCGGCGTATGCGGGATGTCGCCGATCAGGCCCGCAAGCCTTGTCGAGACCAGCCGGTGCGGCTCAAACCGCAGATACGACATTTTGACCAGCTCGCGGATCATTGGCTTGACAACTCCCAGAATTCTCAGCGCCCACCAAGGCAAGTGCGCCAGCTTCAGCGGCTTGCCCACCGCCTTTTCCACAGCCGCCTTCAACTGCAACTCTGTGATTGCATGGCTCGGAAAATTGAGATTCTCGAACGGCATCAACCGATCGCGCACCGCCGCCAGTTTCACAAACGCCTGTGCGAAATCCGGCAAATAGGCCCATTCATGGATCAGGTTCACAGGGCCGCACGCGGTGAAAATACCCTTGGACAGTTTGGACACCGACACCAGATCAAAGAATGACTGCGTGCCGGTGCCGCCGAAATAATCGCCCGCCCGCAGCACAATCGTCTGCACGCCGCCGGGTTGCTCTGATTCCTCGCGGAATATCCGCTTCATCTCGATCCGGATGCGGCCCTTGGCGCTTGTGGCGCGCATCGGTGTTTCCTCGGTAAGTTCAACCGGCATCGGTGAGCCATAGCCATAGACATTGCCGGAGAAGAGATGCAGCGCACCATGCGCGCGGCAGGCGTCGAGCACATTGCGCGCCATCGGCAGCACTTTCTCTTCCCACTCCGTGTAAAGCGGGTTCAGCCCGTTGAAAATGATGTCAGCGCCCTGCGTTGCGCGGATAAGTTCACCGGCCTTCAGCGCGTCAGCAGCGGCAAAGCGCGCGCCGCCAAGTTCCGGCAAAGGCTTGCCAGACCGCGTGACGGCGATAACGTCGTAACCTGCGTCGAGAAATGCTTTGGCGACAGTGCGAGACAGGCGGCCATTGGCCCCGAGGACTGCGATGGTGGTCATGTTGTGTGCTCCTTGTTGATGGGGCCATCGTAGCCAAATGGATATTTATTGAAATTGGCAGAATTTGATGTTTTACTATTCACAATTGAATAGGACGGACGATGAGCGATTTTGACTGGAACCTGCTGCGCTCGTTTGTTGCGGTGGCCGAAACCGGCAGCCTGTCGGCGGCGGCGCGGAAAATCGGCACAAGCCAGCCAACCATCGGCCGCCACATTTCAGAACTGGAGCGCGCCTTGGGGCTGACCCTGTTCCGGCGCGGGCTCGGCGGCTATGAACTCACAGACACCGGCGCAACATTGCTGTCCCATGCCCTGACAATCCGCGAGGGTGTGGACAGATTTTCGTTGCAGGCGGCAGGGTCCGAAGAAGGTCTCAGCGGCACGGTGCGGATTTCCGCCAGCGAGGTGATGGCATCGCTGGTGCTGCCGCAAATTCTGGCGCGGTTTTCCGTGGAAGAACCCGGCATCGAAATCGAACTGGTCGGCACCAATCTTGTCGACAATCTGCTGCGCCGCGATGCCGATATCGCCATTCGCATGGTGACGCCAAGCCAGGAGGAGTTGGTCGCACGCAAGATTGCCGACACGCCGTTGGCCATGTGCGGGAGCCAAACCTATCTGGCGCGCTGCGGAGCGCCGACGGACCAGTTCGACCTGTTGAACCATGCCTTGATCGGCCAGGACCGCGACGACGTGATGATCAAGGGCTTCAACGCGCTCGGTGCGAAGGTTGACCGCCATTCCTTCCGCTTCCGCACCGACAATCAAGTCATCATATGGCAGGCGATTATCGCAGGTGTCGGCATTGGACTTGCCCAAGTGCCACTGATTGCGCGTGAGCCATCTCTCCAGAGACTTTTGCCCGAGCTGCCGCTGCCGGTGTTGCCGATGTGGTTGACCATGCACAAGGATGTGCGCAATTCACCGCGCATCCGCCGCACGGCTGATTTCCTCTATGCCGCGCTGTCGGATTTTGCCCGGTCCGCCGACGCCACTTGAGAGGCGGCAAGGCCGACCACAACCAGCGCCCCGGCAAGTACGACATAGGTGATGCGGAAGCCTATCTGCTCGGCGATAAAGCCGATGGCAGACGGCGCGATCAGGATGCCGGAATAGCCCATCATCGTGACCACCGAGATCGCTGCGCCTGCGGAAAAGCCCGAGAGATTGCCCGCAGCCGAAAAGGCAATCGGCACCGTGTTGGCGATGCCAAGCCCGGCGACTGCGAAGGCGGCAATGGCGAACCAGTCCGTCGGTGCCAACCCACCCGCCAGCATGCCCGCTGCGGCAATGAATGCCGACCAGCGCATGGTGGCAACCGCGCCAAAACGGTTGCGCACACCATCACCCGCAAAGCGCATGATGGCCATCGTGCCGGCAAAAAACGCGAAGGCGAGACCGGAAACCGACAGCGAGGAGCCAAGCTCTTTCGACAAATAAAGTGCCGCCCAATCGAGAACCGCACCTTCCGGCACCATCGAGAACAGCGCCATAAAACCGAGGATGTAGACAATGGGTGCCTTCGGCCATGCATATTTCGGCTTGGGGCCATCATCTTCGTGATGCATCGGCTCGCTGACCAGAAATTGCATCGCAATGAGAACAATCGCCAAGGACACGGCGCTGGCGAGGATGGCGTGGCCCTCGGCCCCGATTCGCTCAATGATCGGCCCGCCCAATCCGCCGCCAATGAAGCCGCCAAGTGACCAGAAACCGTGCGAAGCGGACATGATCGCCTTGTCGAGCCGCCGTTCGACCTCAACAGCATTGGCGTTCATCGCCACATCCATCGATCCGCCGCACGCGCCGGTGAAAAACAGCGCAATCGCCGCCAAGGGAATCGACGGTGACAGCACAATGGCCGCGAGGCCGAAACAGGCGATGATGGCAAATGTGCGGGTAACAGTGCGCGAGCCATAATGGTTGATCAGACGCCCCGTCCAAACCATGGCAACAACAGCGCCGAGGCCAAACGCCAGAATGAGCAGACCAAGCGTGAACTCGGTGATCGAATGGCGCGGCAGCATCAGCGGGATTTGCGGCGCCCATGAGCCGATGATGAAACCATTAACCAGAAACATCGCCGCAATGGCCCATCGCCCGCGCGATGCGGCGTCTGTGTCAGATATAGAAATTGCGGACATGGCACGGTCCTTTCAGGCGCTGACGAGCACCGGCGGTGAAATGGCAAGGGAAGCCCGCTTGGCCGGATCAAGATCGCCTTCGATCACGATATGGTCAAACGCGCTGAGCGGAAAAACCGGATAGGGCGCGGCAGTGCCGATCTTTTCGCTGACGGCTGCGACCAGATTCATCCGCGATTGCCGCGTCAGCAAGCGTTTAAATTCCGCATCTTCATCATCAAACGCCGTCACCCCTGTGACGCCGGAAACGGCACACGCGCCGATAAACGCGATGTCAGGCCGCAACTGCTCCAAAGCGCGCTGCGCCTGCGCTCCCGTTGCAGCCCCGGTCTTTGAATCCACTTTGCCGCCGATCATGAACAGCCGAAGCCCCGGACGGTCCATGACAGCTGCGGCAATATGCGGCGCGTGGGTCACGATGGTCAGATCAAGAGTGTCCGGCAGCACCAGCGCCGCAGCCAAATTGGTCGAACCGGCATCCAGAAACACCGTCATGCCGCGCTCGACAAAATCGCTCATCGCCAAAGCAAGGCGGCGCTTGCGCTCCGTGCCGATGCCGTAGCGCTCGGAAAGCGAAAGGTCAGGCGCAGGAACCGGCAGCGCCCCGCCATAAACCCGGATACACTGACCGGCAGCAGCAAGCTCACGCAAATCACGGCGGATCGTGTCCTCCGAAACATTGAACTCCAACGCAAGATCACCCGCAATCACCCGGTCAGCAGAGCCAAGCCGACGGCGGATTTCGTTCTGGCGTTCTTCGAGGAGCAGGGCGGAGGTGATTTGCATGGGGATACGCGTTTTCCCGTGATTGTGCATGTTTATGCATGATTGGCAGAGGAGTCAAGCTGGTCGCAGCCATCTTCAACTCTAATGCTCCGAGGCCCCGCCATCTTCCAATCCGACAAAACTATCCCACAGCAAAACTCCGCCAACCCATTGATATCATTCAAACCACATCTTTTTCAGCATCACTCTATCCACACACCCCAATCCAGCCTGATAATTCCCGTCGTGTTCAACAAGGGAAAACGCAACAAGTGAACTGGGAAATGGCCATCACCCGCAACCACGCATTGCTCTTGGCGATCATCGCCGAGCTGTTCGCGATGCTGCGGGGAAAGCTACATGATGTCGGCTCCGGTGGCAGCCCCCTCTCCGTCGGCTGCGCCGACACCTCTCCCCGCAAGCGGGGCGTGGGTAAACCAACCACAGCGGCTTTAACCTCGCCCCGCTTGCGGGGAGAGGTGTGGGCGTAGCCCACCGAGAGGGGACGTCCGCGCGAAAAAGGCAAAGCAAAACACAAACCAAAAAACACCATCACCCAACCGCGCCAACTCTACGCCGCC
>JANPEK010000274.1:0-6064 GCA_031422915.1 Phyllobacteriaceae bacterium
TCGATGTCCTTGCGCTTCTGGCGCAGGTTTGCACGCTTTTCCTCGACGCGCTTCATCATCAATCTGAGTTGCCCCGCCTCGCCGGGCGGCTCTTTGTACATCTGCACAATCTCGTTGATCTCGGCGATGGAAAATCCAAGCCGCTTGCCACGCAAAATCTGCTTCAGCAACTGCCGGTCAGATGGGCGGAACAGTCGCGTGCGCCCGCGCCGCACCGGCCGGATCAGGCCCTCATCCTCATAAAAACGGATCGTGCGGGTCGAGATATCAAACTCGCGCGTCAGTTCGGTAATCGTATAAAATTCCCGCATTGGGCATGCACTTTCAAACACTTGACGGCCCCCGGGCCGCATCCCGTGTTGAAACGATATTGACGTAAAAGTCAATTGTGGAGCCAAGGTTGCATGGACGGCTACCCCAGTCTGAACCACCACGTCGCAAAGCCCAGGAATGAGCAGAATCCGACAATGTCGGTGACCATCGTTACAAACACGCTTGAGGCCAGTGCGGGGTCGGCACCCGCCTTTTGCAGCACCAGCGGAATGAGAATGCCGGCCATCGCCGCTGCCATCAAATTGACGATCAGTGCCGCACCAATGACAATGCCAAGATTGTGGTCACCAAACCAAAAGGCAGCCACCACACCAAGCACCAGCGCGAAAATCAGCCCGTTGGACAGGCCGATCAACGCCTCGCGCCGGATAACCCGTGCGGCATTGTAAATGTCCAGATCCTTGGTCGCCAGTGCCCGCACGGTCACGGTCATGGTCTGCGTTCCGGCATTGCCGCCCATCGAAGCGACAATCGGCATCAAGACAGCCAGCGCCACCATCTGGTTGATGCTCGCATCAAACAGGCCGATGACCGTCGAGGCAATCAGCGCCGTCAGCGTGTTGACAAACAGCCAAGGCCAACGCGACTTTGCTGTATCGATGAAATTGTCCGAAAGCTCTTCGTCACCAACGCCGCCGAGGCGCAAGATGTCCTCCTCTGCCTCCTCTTGGATGACGTCGATGACGTTTTCAATCGTCAGAACGCCAACCATCCGCTCGTTCTCGTCCACAACGGCGGCGGACAAAAGATCATATTGCTGCATGATCTGCGCCGCCTCTTCCTGATCCATATCGACGGGAATGGCGTGGCGGGTTTCGTGCTTGATGTCCTCAATCCTGACCGTGCGCTTGGTGCGCAAAATCTGGTCAAGATCGACAGCGCCAGACAGTTTGAACGTCGGGTCCACCACGTAAATCTGGTTGAAACTGTCGGGCAATTCCTTCTCGTCGCGCAGATAGTCGATTGTCTGGCCCACAGTCCAGAAAGTCGGCACGGCGACAAATTCTGTCTGCATGCGCCGGCCGGCGGAATCTTCCGGATATTTCAGCGCACGTTGGAGGATGATCCGCTCTTCATGCGGCAGGCGCGACAGGATCTCTTCCTGATCCTCTTCGTCCATGTCTTCAAGGATATAAACCGCGTCGTCCGAATCCAGCTCCTGCACGGCCACCGCAAGATCTTCATTCGGCAGCGCATCGACGATCTCAAGCCGGATCGCCTCATCAACCTCTGTCAGCGCGGCAAGATCAAACTCCGTGCCCAGCAGCCGCACCAAAGCAAGGCGCTGATCCTGGTTCAGCGCTTCAATCAGATCGGCCAGCTCGGATTCATGAAACTCGGCGACCTCGCGCCGCAGCGTCAGCGTATCGCGGTCGGCTATCGCCGCGCCGATGTGTGCCAGATAGCTGGACCGCACGACGCCGTCATCGTTATAAAGCATATCCCCCGGCGCAAGCGCCGCATTGTCCTGTTGCGTCGTGTCATGATCGGCCAAAGCTGCTCTCCCGAAGGCTGGACGGGTAATCGGGCTTAGACTGAAAAATGGCCTGTGACAAAGCATTTAACGTCCCGACCAACGCGTTGATCAGAATCGCAAATCGCCCGTTTCAGCTGTCACAAAGGAAAAAGGGAATGGTGCGGTCGAGAAGACTCGAACTTCCACGAGTTGCCCCACAGCGACCTCAACGCTGCGCGTCTACCAATTCCGCCACGACCGCACGCACCATAAAGCCGGCTGGTAGTCCGGCGTCGGCCATGTAGCAAATCGGTTTTCGACAAACAAGCCCATAAAGCCCGCTGCCGCAAATACTCCGATCAAGCGCTGGCGTTTGCCGAAGCTGGACGGCAGAAACAGAAAGGTCCATATGCCGCAAATGGATGATCAACCCTTGAACCTGAGTTTGCGGCAAAATCTCGCGTCCAGCTTTTGGCCGGTCGAAACCGGCGCACCGGTCGAATGGCGTGTTGAAGAGGGCCTCATGCCCTACGCTCAAGCGGTCACGTTCATGGAGGGGCGCGCGGACGCCATTCGCGCCGGAACGGCGGGCGAACTGGTCTGGCTGGTCGAACATCCGCCGCTCTATACCGCCGGCACAAGTGCCAATAGCAAAGACCTGATCGCTCCAGACCGCTTTCCGGTCCATGCAGCCGGACGCGGCGGGGAATACACCTATCACGGCCCTGGCCAACGCGTCGCCTATGTCATGCTTGATCTAAAGCAGCGCAAGGAAGACGTTCGCGCTTTCGTCAGCGCGCTCGAAACATGGATCATCAAGGCATTGGCGCATTTTGCGGTTCTCGGCGAGGTGCGCGAGGACCGCATTGGCGTCTGGGTGGTCCGGCCGGACAAGGCAGGACAAGCGCCAAGCGTCCCGGCAGAGGATAAAATCGCCGCCATCGGCATCCGGTTGCGCAAATGGGTGTCATTTCACGGCATTTCGCTCAATGTCGAACCCGACCTGACACATTTTGACGGCATCGTGCCTTGCGGCATCGCCGGTTATGGCGTGACAAGCCTGGTTGATCTTGGTCTGCCTATGACGATGGCCGACGCCGATTTGGCGCTTTATGAGGCCTTCGCTAACGTCTTCGGACCCGTTGAAATCAAAGGTAGAACGTAAAGCCCCACACCGCGCCCGCCGCATGCGCCGAGAAGGCCGCGAGCAGGCCGCAGAATACAAGTGCGCGCTCAACAGATGTCATCGGGTTCAGCGCATGGCGCGGTTTCACGCCGGTGCCGTTGGTGACAATCGACAGGATCGAGAACACCACCCCGACCACCACCAGCGCCTGATTGCTGAAGCCGCCGAGTTTGCCGACAAACAGCAGTCCGGCAAGCAACACGAACGAGGCAATGCCTTGTCCCGTGCGGCTGCGAAACACCTGACGGATTACCTGTCCGCCATCAAACTTCCAAACAGGCACAAGATTGCCAAGGTTGAAAATCGCACCAATGGTGCCGAACGCACCGGCAATCGCAGCGGCAGCATGATATCCCGCATCGTTCAACGGCGAATAGAGGCTGATCGCCGCAATGACCGGAAACACCGAGAAGCCCGCTCCCATCAACGCTGAAAAGCCGACCTCGAAATGGCTGTTGTAAGGCCGCCCGCCCAGCGCCACCCCACCAAGAAACGGAATGATGATCATCCGCGCCGTCTTGTGACCCATCGCCCGGAAGGCAAACATGTGCCCGGCTTCATGCAGCACAACCACTGCCGTCAAAACCGCAGAAAGCATCAGCCCCGCCTTGGTCAGCCCGAAGAACGGCCACAAGATCAATGCGGACAAAACCGCCATCGCCACTTGCATCGGCAATTTCTCAAAAATGCCGTTGCTCTTGTATGAACCTGTCAGCGCCCATTGCGACAGCGCATGCATGTGGCGGCGGTTCTTGAAGTAGCGGAAGCCGAGAAACGCAAAGCCGCGATACTTGTCGGTCTCACGGATGGTCACAAGCGTAGTTGCGCCATCGGTCTCCAGCATCACTTTTTCGCAGTGATTGGCCCAAAAGCTTCCATGCAGCGACGTGTCGTCAATCGTTCGCATGGTGAATGTCTTGAACGGGTCAACACTCTCAAACCGCACCACCCTGCGGATTGGCTGGCCATCGCGCCCGTCAAAGGCAATGGCAATGTCAGCGGTATCCGGCGACTTCTGCTCAACAGACAAATACGAGCCGTCCCAAAGTGCATTTTCGCCGAGCGGGAACAGCGCCGACCACAGCTTTTCAGGCGAAGCGGCGATGCGCCGTGAAACCACCACCGTGCGTGTGCCAATGGGCGCACCCATCAGGAACCAGATCAATCCCAGATTGATAGCGACAAGTAGTCCGAGCGGCAGCAAGTTGGAAGCGAACATGTTTTAACCCCTGATCCCGCCTCAAGCTGCACCGCCAACCCTGTCTTTTCCGTTACGACGAACATGAAATAGTTGTGTGACCCGCGAAAAAGCAGGATGCAGAAATCAAGCGACCTTAGCGAGGATCTTCTGAAATTCCGGATGCAACGCTGGCGATTCTGCCTTCAGAAACTCAACAAGCGCCCGCTCATTTGCGCCCATTTGGCCATCGACATTGATCCGCAAGGCAAGCCATGCGGCCTCATCGCTTGTTACACGCTCAGCATCTGAAACTTCGGCGTCCATCTTTGCATTGCGCTCGGCAAAACGATCTTCAACACTGCCGCCCTCGCGCCAATCCATCCGGTCCGAAAGGCTGCCGAAAACCATGCGTGACAGGAAGCCGCCAAGTCCAGCGGCCGACGCATCAAGAAATCCATCTTGCGCCAGCGCCTTCTCGCGGGTCTGAACCTTGTAGCCAGACGTCGCCATCATGAAGTTGGCAATCGCCTTGACAAAAAGCTCGTTCCACGCCGGGTCATTTTGACCTTCAGACGCGCGGTCGTTCAGATTGAACATCATCTCGGCTTCTGGTTTCGTTACAGCCACATTGCTGTGTCCGCCCATGGCATAAAGCACCCGGCGCACAACCGCAGCCGCCTCGCCGCTGATGCGCATCACGCTGTTGCCATCAACCGAGGCCAGCGCCCCGTGCGGCTCACAAATGGCAGACTGCGTTTGCACCAGCACAAAATCCGAAAAGCTTGCCGGAGTGGTTCTCGCAGTCTCAAGGACGCGAACCATCAGCTCTAGTTCCGTGGCGCGATCAACACGGCCGTCACGGACAATCAAGCTTTGCAGCCACGTCGCGTTTGCCTCAGACAAATAACCTTCCGGCTTTTCCTGATGCACGACATAATCGCAAACCGCCTCAATCAGAAACGCCGCCCATTCTGTGGCTTTCTCCTGACAGGCACCATCAAGCGCAAACAGGCTCTCGACCTCACCGCGCGCCGACATGCCGCCCTGATAGACATTGCCACGCAAGTACAGCACATCGTCCGCCGTAATCTTGTTGCGATTTGCAATTGCCGCGATGCGCGGTTCCAGCATCAATTCCGCCATGATCGTCTCCACGTGGACATGCCTTCATGCCCTTTCCCGCAGCGATGGTAACAAAGGCGTTTTGCAAAAGAGATAAGCCGCGTGGTTAATAAAGTGCTTCTGACGGCGAAGTGAGCGCTCCACACTGAAACTTTACCGTGCCACCTAACGTAATTCTGCCATAAGGTAACCTGCAACCGGGAGGGACGACTCGATGACTGCTGATACCCCGAACATGAAGGCCGCCAAAGGCGACTTGATCTACCGCCAGAACCGGTGGACGCGCACGACACATTGGCTTTGGGCACTGAGCCTGTTCTTTCTGCTATTCAGCGGCCTGCAAATATTCAATGCCCACCCCACGCTCTACATCGGCAACGAGAGCGGTTTTGAATACGACAACGCGGTCCTGTCCATTAAGGGAGCTGAGGTCGACGGAAAACCCCAAGGTACAACGGAAATTTTCGGCGCGAAATTCAACACGACTGGAGTGCTCGGTGTTTCCGGGCCTGACGAAGATCCGGTGTACCGCGCCTTCCCCCCGGCGCTCACGATCCCGTCGTACTATTCGCTCGGCACAGCGCGCATTGTACACTTCTTCTTTGCCTGGCTTTTGGTCGGAACCCTTTTCCTCTGGGCTCTCGCAAGCCTGTGGAACGGCCACATCCGCCGTGACCTCGCACTGACCACAGCGGACATCAAATCCCTTCCAAAAGACATCGCCGACCATGCGCGGCTGCGCTTTCACCACACTGGCCGCTACAACGTGCTGCAAAAATTCGCCTAT
>JANPEK010000275.1:0-2129 GCA_031422915.1 Phyllobacteriaceae bacterium
CGCGGCATCGAATAGACGGTCGAGGTTCTTTTCGGTCTCGCCGATGTATTTGGACACCATGCCCGCAAGGTCCACATGAAACAGTGCCAAGCCGAGCTCATTTGCAATCGCCCCCGCCGCCATGGTCTTGCCGGTGCCGGATGGGCCCTTGAACAACACTGTCGTGCTGTCGCGCTTGCCCATCACTTCGCCCAGTTTCCACTCATCCAGCACAATAGACGATGTCTGACGGGTTGACACCAAACCGCGCAAGGCTGTCAGCGCCTTGGGTTGAAGGACAAGGTCGTCCAAACTGTGCGGCGATGTCATCTGCCGGGCAAGTCCGGCAAGGCTTGCCGTCATCAAGGATACCGCCGCTGGCCACAGCGTGCCGGGATCTCTGTGGTGTTTGACAAGCTTGGCCAGTCGCAACACGCCAAGGTGTGGCATCGCGGCGAGCTTTTGTCGTTCGTCCTCGCTGATTTGCGGAACGGGCTGTAACAGGAGGTCTAACAGGCGCGAGCGGTCTGATTGTGTTGCGGCGTGAACTGTTTCAAGCGAAGCGTTCAACCCTGCATCGTGCCATACTGCGGGCTTAGTGGTGACAAGCAACGAGGGTGCAGTCAAGACTGCTGCAACATCGCGCCGCTCGGCAATGGTGCCAGCGTCAAAGCCGGCAAGCACCGGCAACGCGTTGCAAAGTCTGGCCTCGCGCAGACAGGCCGCAAGCGTCCCCACTTGTACTGACTTGTCCAGTCCGGCGAACCTGCCTTGCTCAATGAGCATGATGCCAAGACCGAGTTTCGAAGCAGTTGCAACGGCAAGAGGGCCATAATCCGCACCCTGTCGGCAATCAGCCAGAATAACTTCGCCGTCACCGGCTTTCGGCGCTGCCGGAACATCCAGAAGATCGTAAAACGGCTGCAAGCCCGCGTCCTCGGTTTGATCGCCAAGCAGACGGTTGAGCATGCCCTCATCAACCCGCAGCGGACATTCGGCAAAGGGCCGCTCAGACCCCGGCACAATCAGCCGCGCAACCACCAGCGGCGCGTCGGGTGCCAACATCCGGCGCAATGTCAGCAATTCGATGTCATGGTGATCCAACAGGCGCAGCGCCAGTGCCGGGGTCAGGTGCCGCTTGGCCATGTCATCATTGAGATATCCATAGACGCGACCGTAGCGCGGATCGATTGCAGGCGCGGCGGCGTAGAGAAGCAGATCCAGTTCCGCTTCTGCCAGCCCGAACAGCGTGGCAAGACGAACCCATATGCCGTCAGAGTCGATCTGCCTTGCATATGCCAACTGGTGTTGCAGGTCTGCGATCTCTGCCGCTGAAACGGCAGTTCCGGATGCACGCAGCCTGCCCGAAGCTTCCGCCAGGATCGCCTCGGCCTCGTCATCTGAAAGAAACAGCCCAAGGAACCCCTCCTGCCGGTCCGGTCCGCGCAACGCCCGGGTCAACGCCACCTCATGCCGCAGCTTCAGCGCCAGCACCATCATCGCCCGGCGGAGCCAGTCGGCGGCGTCGAATTTGTGTCTGGACGGCGCGTTCACAACATGCCCCCGATGTTCAAGACCAGCAAACGGTTGTTCAAATGCGGCACCCGCATCTGGTCGCCGGACAGCCCCGCCATTTTCAGCACAATCGAAAGCGGCGGTCCGTCGAGTGTTACCGAAATCATGTCATCCGAAATTTCCGCGCTTCCTTGAACCAGCAAGAATTGCCGCAGTAAATAGCCACGTGTACTGGCCCGCAGGCCCGGCAGTCGGCTGGCAAAGCTGGCCAGCAGATAATCGCCCCACCCGTCAGCGCCTTGCCTGTCTGTGATCAAGCCACGCGATTCCGGAGCAAGACGGGCGACGCCGCTTTGTGGCACTGGCGGATACGAGGGCTCGTCCGCGTCTTCGTCTTCGTCTTCGTCTTCGGGAAACAGCACCGCGATCAAAGGGTCAGCATCAAGCCGTTCGCGCAACTCTGCGTCCACGATTGAATGCAACGCCTCGCGCAAACCATTCAGACCGATGTGTCGTTGCAACGAAAGGCGCACAACATCGGGCAACAGCAATGCCATGCCAGTGAAGGGTGAAGCAAGGATGCGAGATTTGGGTTTGTAGGATGTAGTCCTGTTCGAGCGCTTTTCGTGCACATT
>JANPEK010000276.1:0-2991 GCA_031422915.1 Phyllobacteriaceae bacterium
CCGGCTTGTGCGCGAAGACGGCACGGAAGAGGATGTGCCCGTCGAGCATGTCGCGCAAGGGGCAACGCTGCGCGTGCGTCCGGGCGAAAAGGTTCCCGTTGATGGCATCGTGCTCGAAGGGTCCGGATTGGTCGACGAGTCGATGGTGACGGGCGAATCAATGCCCGTCGGCAAGAAAACCGGCGAAAAGCTGATCGGCGGCACGATCAACCAGACCGGCAGCCTTACCATGAAAGCAACCAATGTCGGCTCGCAGACCATGTTGGCCCGCATCGTGTGGATGGTCGGCGAAGCACAGCGCTCAAGGGCGCCGGTGCAGCGGCTTGCCGATATCGTCTCAAGCTGGTTCGTACCAGCTGTCATTGTCACGAGCATCCTGGCATTTGGCGCGTGGTGGCTGTACGGGCCGGAGCCACGTCTGGCCTACGCGCTGGTGTCCGCCGTTTCCGTACTGATCATCGCCTGCCCTTGCGCGCTCGGCCTTGCCACGCCGATGGCGGTCATGGCCGGTGTCGGACGTGGCGCGCGCTCGGGCGTGTTGGTCAAGAATGCTGAAGCGCTGGAGATCATGGAGAAAGTTGACACGATCATCGTTGACAAGACCGGAACCCTGACAGAAGGCAAACCATCGCTCGTCGCCATTGTTGCAACGAAGGGCCACGACGCCGACGAGGCCCTGCGTCTTGTCGCAAGCCTTGAGCAAGGCAGCGAGCACCCGCTTGGCCAGGCACTTGTCAATGCCGCGAAAGCCAAGGGAATGGCGCTGGCAAAGGTCATGGGTTTCGATTCGCCCGTCGGCAAGGGCGCAATCGGCATGGTCGGGCGCAAACGCCTTGCCGCAGGAAGCGCCGCCTATTTCGCCAGCCTGTCAATCAACACCGCCGAACTGGCCGACAGTGCAGAACAACACCGCAAAGATGGCGCGTCGGTCATTTTTATTGCCGTCAATGGCAAGCTCGCCGCCATCGCCGCCATTGCCGATGCCGTCAAGCCAACAACCATGGCCGCGCTCTCCGCATTGAAAGCGGCGGGACTTCGCATCATCATGGTGACAGGCGACAACAAGACAACCGCAAATGCCATCGCTGCAAAACTGGGCATTGACGAGGTCGAGGCCGAGGTGCTGCCTGAGCACAAAGCCGAAATCGTCGCCCGCCTGAAGGCGGAAGGGCGCACAGTGGCCATGGCCGGAGACGGGGTCAACGATGCGCCCGCGCTTGCCGCCGCCGATGTCGGCATCGCCATGGCAACAGGAACCGATGTCGCAATCGAAAGCGCCGGGCTGACGCTCATTCAAGGCGATCTCAACGGCATCGTTAAGGCGCGAAACCTCTCCATCGCCACCATGAAAAACATCCGCCAGAACCTTGTCTTTGCGTTCCTTTACAACACCGTCGGCATTCCCATCGCCGCTGGCGTGTTCTATCCCTGGTTTGGCGTCCTGCTTTCACCCATGTTCGCCGCCGCCGCAATGTCGCTGTCATCGGTCAGCGTCATCGTCAATTCGCTGCGCCTGCAACACGCGAAGATTTGATTGCCAATCTCGCCGATTGTTGATGTTTCAAACTTCCAGTAGAAGCTTGATGTCTGAATCAAAATTCAGTTTGATGAGTCAAATGGAGTGATTTTCGAGAACCGGAGCGGAGCGTACTTTTGGGTACGTGAGCACCGGAAGCGCAGAAAATCGCTCCAGTTGGCCGTCAAAGTGGATTTTGATTCAGACTCGAACGAACAGCGGCGGGAATCGCACCATGACCAACACCTACTACGCCCCCAAAGGCGGCCATGTGGCGCAGACGGAATTGCTCACCGGGCGCGCCTGCTTCACGCCGTCCTATGCGGTGATCCCCAAGGGCGTCATGCGCGACATTGTCACCAGCCACCTGCCGCACTGGGAGCACACGCGTCTGTGGGTGCTGGCGCGGCCCTTGTCCGGCTTTGCCGAAACCTTCTCGCAATACATCATGGAAGTCGGCCAAGCTGGCGGCAGTGACCGGCCCGAGAGCGACCCGAATGCGCAAGCGGTTCTCTTCGTTGTCGAAGGCGAGCTGACACTGACACTGGACGGCAAGGAGCATGCCATGACGTCCGGCGGCTATGCCTATCTGCCGCCAGCGGCAAAGTGGACCGCGCACAACTCTGGCAAAGTACCCGCACGCTTCCACTGGATCCGCAAGGCTTATCAAGCCGTGGACGGGATCGAAATGCCAGAGGCGTTCATCACCAACGAAAACCACATCGAGCCGGTCGCCATGCCCGGCACGGAAGGCAAATGGGCGACAACACGCTTTGTCGATCCGATGGATTTGCGCCACGACATGCATGTCAACATCGTCACCTTCGAGCCGGGTGCCGTGATCCCGTTTGCCGAAACGCACGTGATGGAACACGGTCTCTATGTGCTGGAGGGCAAAGCCGTCTACCGGCTCAATCAGGATTGGATCGAAGTCGAGGCCGGCGATTTCATCTGGCTGCGCGCCTTCTGCCCGCAAGCCTGTTACGCCGGCGGCCCGCGCCGCTTCCGCTACCTTCTCTACAAGGACGTCAACCGCCACATGCCTTTGGGCTCGTTTCAGAGCAAGTGATGCCAAAATTCAGCGTCAACTGTTTTTTTGCGGCCTTATGTAGCAAAAGCCAACAGACTTATCCCGCTTCATCCCACCGCCAACCCATTGATATCATTCAAATCACAGCCTTGAAAACGAAAACTTATCCACACACTCCAATCCCGCGCGATAATCCCCATCATGTTCAACAAGGGAAAACGCACACAGTGAACTGGGAAATGGCCATCACCCGCAACCACGCCCTGCTCCTCGGCATCATCGCCGAGCTGTTCGCGATGCTGCGCAGTGTCGGCGTTGGCAGCGGTCAATTGTCCGGCAGCAGTCCCCTCTCCGTCACGGGCTGCGCCCGCGACACCTCTCCCCGCAAGCGGGGCGAGGTTAAACCCACCAGCGCGGCTTTAACCTCGCCCCGCGAGCGGGGAGA
>JANPEK010000277.1:0-3858 GCA_031422915.1 Phyllobacteriaceae bacterium
GGCATCCACACGCGCATCGAGGACACGGTCAAAAAAGTAACCGAGCGCCTCGACACCGGCAACATCTACGTCAACCGCAACATGATTGGTGCGGTGGTGGGCACGCAGCCGTTCGGCGGGTCAGGGCTTTCGGGTACGGGGTTCAAGGCCGGTGGTCCGCACTATCTGCTCAGGTTCGCGCTGGAGCAGGTGGTGAGTGTGAACACGGCGGCGGCGGGCGGGAATGCGAGTTTGATTGCGATGGGGGAGTGAGGGGGGCAGGCAAATCAGCTCGAGCTCTAAAGCCCCCTCAACCCCGCCGCCACCGCCTCGATCAACACTGCCACCCGCCTTGGCACAAACCGCCGCGACGGGTGCACTGTGTGGATCGGTAGAGTAAAGGTGGTCCATGGTTTGAGCACCTCAACAAGGGTGCCTTGAGCCAGATCTTCTTCCACCAGGTCGCGCGGGCTGAAAATGACACCGGCGCCAGCCAGCGCAGCGGCGCGCTGCGCCTCGCCATTGTCGATCTCGATGCTGCCGTTGACTTCGACGGTGAACTTAGCGCCGTTTTCGTCCTCAAACGGCCAGCGGCTGCGCGGCACCAAATTAAGATTGAGGACGCAGCGCGCCCCTTCAAGGTCGTGCGGTGTCTGCGGTGTGCCGTGTTTGTCCAAGTATGCGGGTGAGGCACAACATGCAAAGCGGTATGTGCCCACGCGTCGCGCTATCTGCGACGTTGACTGTAGCTCGCCGATACGTATGGCAAGGTCAAAGCCGCCGGTGATCAGGTCAACTGAGCGGTCGCTGAGGCTCATTTCGATAACAACAGCCGGGTGAAGCGCAGATACCTGCGAGACGATGCTTGCAAGATGCTTGATGCCAAGCGTGGTCGGCGCAGTCAGGCGGATGCGGCCGGATAGCTGCTTTTCTGTCGGGCGGGCGAGTTCACCGAGTTCGTCGATGGATTCAATGATCCCGACGGCTTTTTCAAAAAACTGCTCGCCGATTGCCGTCAGCCGGTGTGATCTGGTCGTCCGCTCGATCAGCTTGGCGCCGTAGCGCTCTTCCAGCGCCTGTATTCGGCGGCCAACCATGGCGGGAGAAATGGACATGCGCCGCGCGACAGCGGCGAAACTGCCGGTGTTGGCAGCGGCGACAAATGTTTCGAGGTCGGAAAGGTTCGTCATTCGATACTCATATGCAATAGTGTTCCGCACATCAATGCAATTTTCTGAAGGAATGGAAGGAGCTATGTTCCGGTCATCGCAACAACCAAACATGGAATTTCATCATGAACACTGCAATCATCGGACTTGGAAACATGGGCAAGGGCCTTGCCAAGCGTCTGGCCGGAACCACGAACCTCACTGTCGCGTCGCGTGACACGGCGGCGGCAGCGGCATTTGCCGCCGGCTTGAAGAACGTGAAATCGGCCAGCATCAGCGACGCCGTTGCCGGTGCGGACATCGTAATTCTGGCGCTGCCCTATGCTGCCGCGCTCGAAGCAGTGGCAATGCCTGCATTGAAAGGCAAAATCGTCGTGGACATCAGCAACCCGCTTAAACCGGATTTCTCCGGCCTTTCCTTCGGCCACACCACTTCTGCCGCCGAAGAAATCCAAGCGGTGGCCAAAGGTGCGCATGTGGTGAAGGCGTTCAACACGATCTTCGCCGGCTTGTTTGACTTACCTTCAGCTTCCACCAAATCGGTCCCGGTGTTCCTCGCCGGCAATGACGAAGCATCTGTCAACGCCGTCGCAGACCTCGTTGCCAAAGCCGGATTTGCCGTCGAGAAAACGGGCGGCCTTGATGCGGCAAAGCTTCTTGAGCCGCTCGGCATGCTCAACATCCGCCTCGGTTACGGCCTTGGCCGCGGCACGGCGATTGCGCCAAGCTGGGTCGTTGTCGGCGGTTGAGGCGACGGGCCTTAATGTGCGAGAATCCGCTTTAGGGCCCCAAGGTGCCGGATCGATCAAAGGTGATAATGTTCTGACACGATGCACGAGATGATTGGAGCCGCCGACCGTACGAAGCGTTCGGCGGTTCGGCGTTTTTGGGCGCGGGTTTGATGCTGATGGGATTGTCGTTGCGTTTCTCATATGACGTTGAATGAGTCATCCGCTCGTCTGGCCCCGTTCGAAACTCGCACAGCTGACAGATTGCCATTCGCGACATGATACTTTGTCGCTTTTGACGCACACGACGGCTGTTTTTGGACGGCGAAATGTGCCAATGCGCCGCATCTTCTCGCCACCAATTGCCGCATCTCCCGGGAGACTTTCCAAACATGGCCGACTTCAAGTCCGACATCGAAATCGCACGCGCCGCCAAGAAAATGCCGATCATGAAGATCGGCGCGAAGCTTGGCATTCCCGAAGAGGATTTGCTGCCTTACGGCCATGACAAGGCGAAGATTTCCGCCTCATTCATCAAGGCGCAGCGCGGCAAGCCGGATGGCAAGCTGATCCTCGTCACCGCCATCAACCCGACACCGGCCGGCGAGGGCAAGACGACCACAACGGTCGGCCTCGGCGATGGGCTGAACGCCATCGGCAAGAAAGCAATCGTCTGCATCCGCGAGGCTTCGCTCGGGCCCAATTTCGGCGTCAAGGGCGGCGCGGCGGGCGGCGGCATGAGCCAGGTCGTGCCGATGGAGGACATGAACCTGCATTTCACCGGCGATTTCCACGCCATCACAACGGCGCACAATCTCCTGTCGGCGCTGATCGACAACCATATCTACTGGGGCAATGAGCAGGGCATTGACGTGCGCCGCGTCGTCTGGCGGCGTGTTATGGACATGAACGACCGCGCGCTGCGCGAAATCATCTGCTCGCTCGGCGGCGTTGCCAACGGCTACCCGCGCGAGGCCGGTTTTGACATCACGGTCGCGTCCGAAGTGATGGCGATCCTGTGCCTGTCCAATGATCTCAAGGACTTGGAAAAGCGCCTCGGCGACATCATCATTGCCTATCGCCGCGACAAGACGCCAGTTTATGCGCGCGACATCAAGGCCGACGGCGCGATGACTGTGCTGCTCAAGGATGCAATGCAGCCGAACCTCGTGCAGACGCTGGAAAACAATCCGGCCTTCGTCCACGGCGGCCCGTTCGCCAATATTGCACACGGTTGCAACTCGGTCGTCGCCACCACGACGGCCCTGAAGCTTGCCGAGTATGTCGTGACAGAAGCCGGTTTTGGCGCCGATCTTGGCGCGGAGAAGTTTTTTGACATCAAGTGCCGCAAGGCGGGCCTCAAGCCTGCCGCTGCCGTTATTGTCGCCACCGTGCGCGCGATGAAAATGAACGGCGGCGTCAAGAAGGAAGAGCTTGGCGCGGAGAATGTTGCCGCAGTCAAAAAGGGCTGCGCCAACCTTGGCCGCCACATTGAAAACGTCAAACAGTTCGGCGTGCCGGTCGTTGTGTGCATCAATCACTTCACGTCAGACACTGAAGAAGAAATTGCAGCGATGAAAGACTATGTCGCGGGAATGGGCACGGAAGCGATCCTCTGCAAGCACTGGGCGCAGGGGTCCAAGGGCATCGAGGAATTGTCACGCAAGGTTGTCGAGCTCGCCGAAAGCGGCCAGTCGCAATTCTCGCCGCTCTATCCCGATGACATGAAGCTGTTCGACAAGGTCAACACCATCGTCAAACGCATCTACCGCGGCTCGGAAGCCATCGCCGACAAATCGGTGCGCGACCAGCTGCACACATGGGAAGCAGCCGGTTATGGCCACCTTCCGGTATGCATGGCCAAGACGCAATATTCCTTCTCTACCGACCCAAATCTGCGCGGCGCGCCGGAAGGCCACGTCGTCCCGGTCCGCGAAGTGCGGCTTGCGGCGGGGGCGGGCTTCGTTGTCGTGGTCTGCGGC
>JANPEK010000278.1:0-17103 GCA_031422915.1 Phyllobacteriaceae bacterium
GAAATGTGCATCATCTCGACGGCGCAGCAGGCAAGGCCGAATGTCATCCACATCAGCGAGCCGGTGCGCGCCCATGTGACAAGCGAATCGACGGACGTGACGAGGAAGCCCTTGTCAGACAGTTCGCTGTTCATCTCGCCGAAAAACTGGTCATCCGCCCCGATCAGCTTGCCGGTGTTCGGATCAATGATGCCCCTTGGCTTGGGTGCGACGAGTGTCGAAGAATTGTCCATCAGTCCCATTCGAGGGCTCCCTTCTTCCACTCGTAGATAAAGCCGATTGTCAGGACGGCAAGGAACACCATCATCGACCAGAAGCCGAACATGCCGATGTTGCCGAACGACACCGCCCATGGAAACAGGAACGCGACTTCCAGATCGAAAATGATGAACAGGATCGAGACCAGATAAAAGCGGATGTCAAACTTCATGCGCGCGTCGTCAAAGGCGTTGAAGCCGCATTCATAGGCCGACAGTTTTTCCGGATCCGGCGCGCGATAAGCGACCAGAAACGGCGCGACCATCAGGGCAAGGCCAATCACGAGCGCAACGCCCAGAAAGATGACAATCGGCAGATAGGAAGACAAAAGATCGTTCATGGCACATCCCGCAAGCCGACCCACCGAAGTGCGAATCCTGATCGTTTCAATCAGGCGGCAATCCGGCGGTAGAAGCAGTTGGACATGGGGTCAAGTACCATGTAGCAACGTTCCGAGCGATAGCCCGTTCGCAACGGCGAAGCAAGTCTGACATGGGCATAACCAAGGCAAATGCGGCCAAATGTTACATGTGAGGGAACCCGGGAATGAGCAGCCGTGCAACCCTATTTGAACGGGAAGCAAAAAAACTGCAATCTTCGAGATTTTGGGAAATGGCGCGAGTGACGGGGCTCGAACCCGCGACCTCCGGCGTGACAGGCCGGCACTCTAACCAACTGAGCTACACCCGCACATTTCCTCCACCGTTCGACGCATGCCGACCGGCGTGAGCGCTCGTTTAGACAAGCCCCCCTACCCTGTCAAGCGAAGTCGGCGTGAAAAACCAAGTAAAGCGCAAACAGACGCCGGCACATTGGTTCCACTCCATATTGCCGGTGAAACCAGTTGTTTTCATATTGCGAAGCGCGGCCAAAACGCTTAGACGAGGGCACCAAACCAAACCCTTCGGGGGCGATTAGCTCAGTTGGTAGAGCGCCTCGTTTACACCGAGGATGTCGGCGGTTCGAGTCCGTCATCGCCCACCAGCCTTCGCCCTTTGGGCTACGGCCCGGCAAGCCGCAACCAATCTGCAAAGTTCAAAAGCCCAAAGGGCGAAGGCTGCCGCGCCGAAGTTGCGAAGCAACGAAGGCGGGCTGGTGCAGGATAAAGCGCCACGGTTTGGCAAGCCCGTGATAATCCTCCAAGCACAAAAGACCAAGGCTGCGGCGATGTAGTTCCGCTGGCACTCTTGGAATCAAAATCTACAAACAAAAACGGCGGCATGCAGCCGCCGTCTTCCATCTCGCTACCTTCCGGCCCTACTTCGCTGGGCGACCGTTCTCATCAAACCGGTAAACCTTGCCCGCATGCGGTTTGACGTGAACCATCTCGTCCAGCTTGTACCGGCTGGTGCCGGTCAGGCGCACGATGAACGGCTCAGCACTTCCGATGTCGATGAACACATAAGAGTCCGATCCAAGGTTTTCGGTGTGAACCACCTTGCCCGACCATTCACCACCCTTGTCCACAATGTCCATATGCTCGGAGCGGATGCCGATGGTCTTGCACTTGTACGCGTCTGCGTGTTTGCCGGTCAGGAAGTTCATCTTCGGCGAGCCGATGAAGCCGGCGACGAACAGCGATTGCGGCCGCTCGTAGAGCTCGATTGGCGAGCCGACCTGCTCGACCAGCCCGTCGCGCAGCACGCAGATGCGGTCCGCGAGCGTCATGGCCTCCACCTGATCATGCGTGACGTAGATCATCGTCACATTGTTCATCGAGTGGTGCAGCTTGGCGATCTCGAGGCGTGTTGCCACGCGCAAGGCAGCATCCAGGTTTGACAGCGGTTCGTCGAACAGGAACACTTTGGGATCACGCACAATGGCGCGCCCGATGGCAACGCGCTGGCGCTGGCCGCCAGACAGCTGCTTGGGCAGACGTTCAAGATACGGCGTGACCTGCAGCATGTCAGCCGCGCGAAGCACCCGCTTCTTGATCTCGTCGGGGCTCGATTTTGCGAGCTTCATGCCGAACGCCATGTTGTCGTAGACCGTCATGTGCGGATAGAGCGCATACGACTGGAACACCATGGCAATGCCGCGCTTGGATGGGGCGAGCGCATTGACACGCACTCCATCGAACGTCATGTCGCCGGAGGTGATGTCTTCCAGACCCGCGATCAGGCGCAGCAGTGTGGACTTGCCGCAGCCTGATGGTCCGACAAACACCATGAATTCACCGGACTTGATGTCGAGATCAACGCCCTTGATGACATCGATAGCGCCGAAGGACTTGCGGATATTCTTGAGCTTGAGTTCAGCCATTGTCGTCTCCCTTAGCCCTTCACGCCGCCAGCGGTGAGGCCCGAAATGATCTTGCGTTGGAATATGAGAACCAGAATGATCAGCGGCACGGTCACAATGACCGACGCTGCCATCAACAGGCCCCACGGGATTTCGTACTGGGTGGAACCGGACAGCAAACCAATGGCGACCGGAACCGTGCGCTGCTCGGTTGACGAAGTGAACGTCAGCGCGAACAGGAACTCGTTCCAGGCTCCGATGAAGGCAAGCAGACCTGTGGTCACAAGCGCCGGCCACATCAGCGGCAGAAACACCTTGGTGATAATCACCCAAGGCGAGGCACCATCAACAACGGCAGCCTCCTCGATCTCCACCGGCAGATCACGCATAAAGGTGGTGAGCACCCAGACTGTGAATGGCAATGTGAAGATCGTGTAGGAGAAAATCAGCGACCACAGCGTGTTGTGCAGACCAAAGAAGCGCACCAGTTCGAACAGGCCGGCCAGCACCGCAATTTGCGGAAACATTGAGACGGCGAGGATCGTCATCAGCAAAAGGCTGCGGCCGCGGAAGCGGACACGGGCCAGTGCATAGGCCGCGGTGATTGCCAGAAACAGCGACAACACCACGACCGAAGAAGCCACGACAATTGAGTTCAAGAAATTGCGCGGGAAAGCACCGTTGTTGAGAACATCTCGATAATTGCCCAGCGCCAGAGATTGCGGCAAATAGTTGATCTCAAAAATCGCGGTGCCGGTTTCGAACGAGGTCAGGATCGCGTAGTAAAACGGGAACACTGCGACCAAGACAATGAACACAACCAGCGCATAGAATGCCGTCGTTTTTGTGTAATCCCACAACATCAGCGGTCTCCCCCGTCGAGTTGAACCTTGCCCAGCTTGATATACAGCAGTGTCATGCCGGTCAGAATGAGGAACAGCATCGTGGCCTGCGCAGAGCCATAGGCAAACTTGTCGAAGTCAAACAGATTTTCCCGCGAGATCACCGACAGTGTTTTTGTCGATGAACTGTTTGGCGTCAGCACATAGATCAGGTCGAAAATGCGCATCGCATCAAGCATCCGGAAGATGACCGCGACCATCAGCGCCGGTTTGATCAGCGGCAGTGTCACCTTGAAGAAGACCTTCACCGGGTGAACACCGTCGATTTCCGCAGCCTCATAGATGTCTTTCGGCACCATCTGCAGGCCAGCCAGAATGAGCAGCGCCATGAACGGCGTTGTCTTCCAGATATCGACCATCAGAACCGCAAACATCGCGGTGTCAGCAGTCGCCGCCCACGCAATCGGCTTTTCGATCAGATGCAGGCGCACGAACAGATCATTGAGAATGCCGAACTGGTCGTTTAGCATCCATGACCACATCTTTGCAGACACAATGGTCGGGATCGCCCACGGGATCAGGATGGCGGCGCGAACAATGCCCCTGCCCTTGAATTCCGCATTCAAAACGAGCGCAACAATCGTGCCGAGAATGGTTTCCAGAATGACGGACACAAATGCAAAGCGCAGCGTATTCCAGAGCGCATTCCACCAGGCCGGATCGGCCAGCAAGCCGCCCCACAGTATCTTGCCGCTCTTCATCGTCGTCCATCTGAGGTAATTGTCAAATCCGATGAACTTGGAATTATAAAGATCGGTGAGCGACGCATTGGTGAACGAGAAATAGATGGTGCGATAAAGCGGCCATCCTGCCACGACGATCAAGGCCAGCACCATTGGCACAAGGAACCAGCGCGCGGCGCGCAGTCGCTCGGCTTGCAATTCTGAAATGTTGTTCTTGACCGCGCGCGAAGGTGCGGCTGACGAGACTGTGCTCATGCGGATTGCCTCCCAAGCTCCCCGTTGCATGGACCCCGCGATCACGGCATCCACATTTGGCTTCAGCTTATGAATGACTGAATGCAGGACGGGCAGAACGCCCGTCCCTGTTTGGCGAAACCGGTGCGCTGCCTTTATACAGCGCACCGCATTTTCGATTGGGAGATTACCAGGCGTCGCCCTTGAGTTCGGTCAGCTTGGCTTCGAGAAGCTCGAGGTTTTCCGCACCTGTGCCCTTGCCTGACAGCGTGTCGTGCACGGCGGACCAGAACAGCGAAGACACTTCGTTGTACTTGACCTTCGTTGGAGCCGACGGACGTGGCACGGCATTCAGGAACACTTCCTTCCAGCGCGGGATGATCGGCTGGGCGGCTGCGATGTCTGCATCATCATAGAGCGAGATGATGGTCGGGAGCTTGGAGCCCTTGATCGCATTCTGCTTCTGGTATTCCGCTGAGCCGAGGAACTTGACGAGATCAATCGCTGCTTCCTGGTTTTTGGAATATTTCGAAACGCCAACGTTCCAGCCGCCAAGCGTTGCCGCCGAACTGCCGCCTTCACCACCTGATGGCAGCGGGACGACGTCGAACATGCCTTTCACCTTGGAATCGTCGCTGTTGCCAAGGCCATAGGCATAAGGCCAGTTGCGCATGAATACGGCATTGCCGACCTGCCAGACACCGCGGGACTCTTCTTCCTGATAAGCCAACACGCCTTCCGGAGAGATCTTGCCGATCCAGCCTTTGACGCGGTCGATGGCCGCAGCGGCCTTCTCGTTGTTGATCGAGATCGTGCCGTCCGCTTCGACGATCTGGCCACCGCCGGATGACTTGACCCATTCAAGCGCATCGCAGGTCAGGCCCTCGTAGGCGTTGCCCTGGAAAACGAAGCCCTGCATGTCCTTGTTGCCGCCTTCGCGTTCCTTGTTCTGGATCTCTTCGGCAATCGCTGCCATTTCGTCCCAGGTCTTGGGTGCGGTCTTGCCATATTTTTCCAAGAGGTCCTTGCGGTAGTAGAGCGCCGGCGCATCAGTGAACAGCGGCATGGCAACGAGCTTGCCGTTGACGGTCTGCGATTCAATAATCGACGGGAAGTGCAGCGGAGCAATGTCCTTGGCAGCTTCGGTCAAATCGACAAACTGGTCAGCCAACTGCGGCGCCCAGATCACATCCATCTGATATAGGTCGATATCGCTGTTGCCGGCGGCAAGCCACAGGCGATACTGGCCGAACTGGTCGGATGTTGACGACGGCATCGGCACAATGGTGACCGTATTGCCGGTCTTAGCTTCCCAAGGCTTCACCTGCTCCTGGAAAATGGCGAGATCATTGCCGGTCGCGCCGGAAACAAAGCTGATATTGGCCGCTGACGCGACACCCGACATCAGCATGGTGCCAGCTGCGAGACCGGCAAACATTGACTTGATTTTCATTGGTAGTCCTCCCGATAGTCGTTGAACAAACTGTGCCGCGCAGCCCGCGATAGTCCTCCCAGACATGCGGCGGCGAAAGCGTGACGGTATTTCATCGCAAAACGAAATTTGAAAGCGCTTTAAATTATTAATCTCACATTGGTGATTTTTGTCAAGTGGCACTGTGCGCAACGTGAGTGAATCCTCAAAACCCGGTAGGAACAGGGCCAAAACCAATATGTTTCAAGTGGATAATCGAAACCTCCTCACACCCAACATCGTCCAATCTGCCGTCGGCTTGCGAAAATTTTTCAGTTGGTCCAGTGTTGAAATCGATAACGCTTTCAAATGGTGCCAAACTTAGAGCGTTATGACTTTAGATGGAACCACAGGCAGCGGTGGGATTTTGTGGCAAGACCCAAGACCTTGTTTCAATACCAAATAAAGCCCCGCCGGACTCATTGAAATGCCTTCAATGGTATTTTCGCCGGTTTTGACGCAAAAGCACCCGCTTAATGTGTTTCCAGCTGAAGTCATAATGCTCTAGGTGGACGTTGGTTTTGGCATCTGACAGCAAAAGTTGAGGCCTATCGTTTCCGGGGGGATTGCTGCTGGCTTGGCTCGGTCAGCGGCGTGAACAAATCGCATGAACCTGAAAGAATTTTCGCGCAAACTCGGCCTGTCGCAGACGACAGTGAGCCGTGCGCTGTCTGGATATCCGGAAGTGAAGACGGAGACGCGCGAGCGCGTCGCGGACGCGGCACGCAAGTTCGGCTACCATCCAAACCGTGCTGCAATAGGCCTTGCCACCGGTCGTGCCGGTGCAATCGGCATCGTCTTTCGCGGCGGTACGGAATTTGGCCCTCACACCAGCGAATTCATGGGCGGTCTTGGCACGCGGCTTGAGGAAGATGGCATTGACATGTTGCTCGCAACGGTCGTGTCACGCGAGGCTGAGCTGCAAACTTACAGGCGGCTTGCCGCGTCAAAACGCGTTGATGCTGTCATTTTGCACTCACCGGCTGTCGAGGATGAGCGTATCGCCTTTCTCACCCAACTTGGCCTACCGTTCATTCTGCATGGCCGGACCAATTCCGATTTGCCTTATCATTTCATGGACATCGACAATTTTGGTGCGATCAAACAGGCGACGGGACATTTGGCAGATCTTGGCCATTCACGCATCGCCTTCATCAACGGGCACAAGGGCCGCACATTTGCTGAACATCGCGATCAGGGTTTTTGGGCGGCGCATGCCGAGCGCGGGTTGACGGTGGATGAGGCCTTGCTGGGCAACGGTGAGTTCACCGATGAAATGGGCTTCCGGCTAATGGCAGGATTTCTTGAGTTGAAAGATCAGCCGACGGCGGTGATTGCCGGGTCCATGATGTCAGCGCTCGGCGCGATGCGCGCCGTGCGCACCGCCGGTTTGAAACTTGGTGTCGACGTCTCCTTGATCGCCCATGACGACGTCTTCCCGTACATCAGCGCCGACAATATGGTGCCGACCGTCTCGACCACGCGCTCATCGATCAGGGCGGCAGGCGTGCGCATCGGTGAGATGCTGCACGAGATCATGGAGGGCAAGGACGACGGCTACTTCAACGATGTTTGGCCCGTTGAACTTGTCCTGAAGAACTCCACCGGGCCCGTGCGCGCGCCGGAAAGCAAAGCCGCCGCGCGCCGCTGATCGTCAGGCCTTCAATTCCTGCCGCTTTTCCTCTGAGACAATCGACAAATCCAGCACTTTCTGGATATTCGCTGCATGACGGAAGGACGGCTCGGCGTTTGTCTTCGCCTTCACGGCGGCGACGAACCGCTCGTAATTGGTTGGAACCGTCCCGGCATCGATTTCTTTCCAGGTTCCCGTCTCGATATCCGCACCTGAGCAGCCGTGCAGCCATGAGCCCTCGGTCGTGTGACGGACTTCCAGACTGCCCTTCTCGCCGTAAATGCGCAGTTTCAGTTCATTGAGGTGGCCGGTTGCCCAGCGGCTTGCGTGAATCACGCCGAGCGCACCGTTGTCGAAATCGACGGCCATGGTGAAACTGTCATTTGCATCCAGCTCATACTCGCCGATCTTGTTGCCCGGTGCCTTGTCAAAGGTCTTCAGGCGGCAGAATACGTTGTCGATCTCCAGCCCTGATCCATAAGCGGCAAAATCGAGGATATGGATACCTATGTCACCGAGAACGCCATTGGAGCCGTGCTTTTTCGACAAGCGCCAGAGCCACTGTGACTCCGTGCGCCAGTCGCCCCAGGCCTTGGCGACCAGCCAACTCTGCAAATAGCTCGCTTCCACATGGCGGATGGTGCCAAGGTCACCCGCCAGCACCATCGCGCGCGCCTTTTGCAGCGGCGCGACGTTGCGATAAGTCAGGTTCACCATGTTGATGACGCCGACCTTTTCGGCCGTTTCAGTCATCTCGAGCGCCTTGGCGTAGTTCTCTGCCAATGGCTTTTCGCACAACACATGCTTGCCGGCCTTCAACAGAGCCATCGTCGTCGGGTGATGGATTTTGTCCGGTGTCACATTGGTTGCCGAGTCAAATTTGCCCCAGGCAATTGCCTCATCAAGCGAGGTGAAGCGGTTCTTGATCTTGTGCTTGTCGCAAAAGGCGTCTGCCCTTTCTTTGGAGATATCAACCCCGCCGACCAGTTCAACGCCGTCAACTTTTGCGAAATGTTCGGCGTGTTGGTTGGCCATGCCGCCGGTTCCAAGAATGAGAAGACGCATCTGACACTCTCCTCAGCGATACCCGGCTTCGCCGGATTGGTGCAGTTTTGGACCACGTTCCGTGATGGATTCGAGCGCCTTTTCGACCGGCACATTCGGTGCGTCATGGATCGACTTTTGCTGGTTGGCGGCGTTGTAAGCCCACTTCACAGAATTGCGCAGCACCTTGCGAACGTTGGCGTCGTGATAGCTCGGGTAGGTTTCGTGACCGGGACGGAAGTAAAAAATATTGCCCGCGCCTCGTCTGTACGTCAGACCCGACCGGAACACTTCGCCGCCTTGGAACCACGAGATGAAAACCGTTTCAAGCGGCTCAGGCACGGCGAATTGCTCGCCATACATTTCCTCATACTCGAGCTCAAAATATTCGCCCAACCCTTCGGCAATCGGGTGGCTTGGATTGATGACCCAAAGCCGCTCGCGCTCGCCCGCCTCTCGCCATTTCAGCCCACATGGCGTGCCCATCAACTTCTTGAAAATCTTCGAGTAATGGCCCGAGTGCAGCACAATCAGACCCATGCCTTCCCAAACCCGCTTGGCAACGCGCTCGACGACTTCGTCAGCCACGGCACCGTGATCCTTGTGACCCCACCAGACCAGAACATCGGTTTCGGCCAGTCGCGCTTCAGACAGCCCATGGTCCGGCTGTTGCAGCCACGCGGTGGTTGCCGAAATGCCTTTGTCCTCATTCAATGCCGACGCAATGGTCTCATGCATCGTCAGCGGATAGACCTCCGCCACGGCCTTGTTGATCTGCTCATGGATGTTTTCACCCCAAACGACGGTGCGAATTGCCATCTTGTCCTCCCGGAATATCGTAAGCGTGTGATTGTTGGATAGAGGACCGCACAATTGAAAGCGGTTTCAATTGATGAAGCTAAACCGCGTTTGATTTTCCCGCAAGGGTAAAAATTTGCGTGCAAAATGTATAACGTAAAGGCTGAGCTTGCGCGGACGTTGGAGAGGGAGTGGAACGCTACTTGCTCGAAGCACGCTTCAAAAGTGAACTGATGCGCTTGCTTTCTGCAGCATCAAACGCAAGCTGGGCCTTGTGGTGACGCGCCTGAACATCTGCCAGCACGGTTTTCACCTTGGCCTCCAGACGCTGGCAGTCTGGCTGCGGCGGAATATTCAGAACCGCAAACTCCATCTCACGCACCGCAGCCTCGCCGATCTTGACGTGAATGCTTTCGTGCAACCGCGCATAATCGGCAAACATGTCAAAGCCATCCTGCAAATCCGCCGAAGCGCCCTTGCGGTCGGTCCAGCGCGGCAGCGTGATTCTGGCGTTCAGCTTGAACTTGGCCCTGCTGACTTTGCAGCCTTCCGCCGTTTCAACCGGAGACACCGCCACTGGAATAATCGTCAACCTTGTGGCGGCAAAGGCGTCGCCGTGCATCGGGCCATTTTGGGCAATGCTGCGGTCCAACGCCTTCCCTGTGATGCCGGATACGTTGTAATAGCCGGTTGAGACGGCAGTAGAACTACACGCCGCAATGGCGCAAATCAGAGGCAGTGTTAAAACAAAATCAAACCGCATTTAAAAGTATCCGTCCGTTTCGCGCCCCCGGCTTGCTCACAGCAAAATCTCACCGTCGGGCAACACAATGAATGCATTACCGATATCACAAAAAAAGCCGGGGTGTGATCCCCGGCTTTCAACTTTCAGAATATATCAGCGCGCACGATCAGTGCGCGACCGAAGAGATCGCCTCGTCATCCACCAAGGGCGTTACCACGGTAGACGGTTCGGTCCATTCAATCGGCACCGGTTGGCGGATCAACGCATGCTTCAAGACTTCCGACACGTGGCTGACCGGGATGATTTCCATGCCGTTTTTCACATTGTCCGGAATTTCCGCCAGATCCTTGGCGTTTTCTTCCGGAATAAGCACAGTCTTGATACCGCCGCGAAGGGCTGCGAGCAGCTTTTCCTTCAACCCGCCAATTGGCAGCACCCTGCCCCGCAGCGTCACTTCTCCTGTCATGGCTATATCAGCGCGTATCGGAATGCCGGTGATGACCGAGACAATCGCCGTCGTCATGGCGATACCGGCAGACGGACCGTCCTTCGGTGTTGCGCCTTCAGGCACGTGGACATGGATATCACGCTTGTCGAACATCGGCGGCTCAACGCCATAATCGAGCGCCCGCGAGCGGACATACGACGCCGCCGCCGAGATCGATTCCTTCATCACGTCGCGCAGATTGCCGGTCACTGTCATGCGGCCCTTGCCGGGCATCATCACGCTTTCGATGGTCAACAACTCGCCGCCAACTTCCGTCCACGCAAGACCGGTGACAACACCAACCTGATTTTCCGTCTCGGCGGACCCGAAGCGGAATTTTGGCACACCGAGATACTCGGAGATGTTTTCCGCCGTGACATTCACCGTCTTGGTCTTGCCACGCATGATTTCAGTCACCGCCTTGCGGGCGAGTGTCATCAATTCACGCTCGAACGAGCGAACACCGGCTTCACGCGTGTAAATCTGGACGATTGCGTGCAGGGCGTCATCGCCAACCGAAAACTCTTTCGCCTGCAGCGCATGGTCGCGGATTGCCTTGGGCAACAAATGCCGTTTGGCGATTTCGACCTTTTCGTCCTCGGTATATCCCGCAAGACGGATAATCTCCATGCGGTCCATCAGCGCTGGAGGAATGTTCAGCGTGTTGGCGGTTGTCACAAACATCACGTCCGAGAGATTGTACTCAACCTCGAGATAGTGATCCATGAAGGCGTGGTTCTGTTCCGGATCCAGCACCTCCAAGAGCGCTGATGACGGGTCGCCACGGAAGTCCTGGCCCATCTTGTCGATTTCATCGAGCAGGAACAACGGGTTGGATTTCTTTGCCTTCTTCATTGACTGAATGACCTTGCCGGGCATCGAGCCGATGTATGTGCGTCTGTGGCCACGAATTTCGGCCTCGTCGCGCACGCCGCCAAGTGCCATGCGCACAAACTCGCGGCCCGTCGCCTTGGCAATAGACGTGCCGAGAGAGGTATTGCCGACGCCCGGAGGGCCGACAAGACACAGGATCGGGCCCTTCAGCTTGTTGGCGCGGGCCTGCACGGCCAGATATTCGACAATCCGGTCCTTGACCTTGTCGAGCGCATAATGGTCGGCGTCGAGCACCTCTTGCGCAAAGTCCAGATCGGTCTTGATCTTGGACCGGCGCGACCAAGGCAGCGACAGGATCCAGTCAAGATAGTTGCGTACCACTGTCGCCTCAGCCGCCATCGGGCTCATCTGGCGAAGCTTCTTCAGTTCGGCGTTGCACTTGTCGCGCGCTTCCTTGGTCAGCTTGGTGCGCTTGATGCGCGCTTCGATTTCGCCAGCCTCGTCGCGGCCATCTTCGCCGTCGCCAAGTTCCTTCTGGATCGCCTTCATCTGCTCGTTGAGATAATATTCGCGCTGCGTCTTCTCCATCTGGCGCTTGACGCGCGAGCGGATACGCTTTTCGACCTGCAACACAGATATCTCGGATTCCATAAAGCCCATGGCCTTCTCGAGCCGCCCCTTGACGGAGAGCATGGCCAGCATCTCCTGCTTTTCGGGAATCTTGATCGCGAGATGCGAGGCAACCGTGTCGGCAAGCTTGGAATAGTCCTCGATCTGCGCGGTCGCAGCGACGACTTCCGGCGAAACCTTTTTGTTCAGCTTCACATAGTTTTCAAAGTCAGCGACCACGGAACGGGCGAGTGCCTCGGTTTCCACGCGGTCTTCAACCGGTTCGGATAGCACTTTGACATGCGCCTCATGAAATTCGCCACGATCGGAAAATGCCGTGATTTCCGCGCGAGCCATGCCTTCGACCAGCACTTTGACGGTGCCATCCGGCAGCTTCAAGAGCTGCAGCACGTTGGCGAGAGTGCCGACAGTAAAGATCGCAGCTGGCGAGGGATCATCGTCCGTCGCATTCATCTGGGTCACGAGCATGATTTGCTTGTCGGACCCCATCACGTCCTCAAGCGCCTTGATCGACTTTTCGCGGCCGACAAACAGCGGGACAATCATGTTCGGAAAGACAACAATATCGCGCAAAGGCAGAACTGCGTGCAGCCCGTCACTACTTTTGCCCGTCGTCCTTTTGGAAGCAGTCATTTTGTTTCCTTTCTCCAGCTTGCGCCGGACCAGCCTTTGCCGCGCCGCCACGATTGGCCGGGGCCGCAAAGCCGACTTCCACTACTTGGAGTGGACACATTACCAGTTCAAGCCGGAATCACCGACATTTTGGGCGGCCCGCGCGCCACATGCAACTGCAAAGCATAAAACGGGAAAAAGCGCGGAACATTTCCGCGCTTTCCCCAGCTCAAACACGGCTTCTCTCAAGCGCTTGCTGATGCCTTCTCGTCCTTGCGTTCTGCATAAATGTACAATGGACGGACGTTGCCGGATACGACTTCTTCCGAAATGACCACTTCTGTCACGCCTTCCAGCGTCGGCAGGTCAAACATCGTGTCGAGCAGAATGCCTTCCATGATCGAGCGAAGCCCGCGCGCACCGGTCTTGCGCTCAATCGCCCGCTTGGCAATCGCCGACAGCGCACCCTCGTGGAATGTCAAATCGACATTCTCCATCTCGAACAGCCGCTGATACTGCTTCACAAGTGCATTCTTCGGCTCGACTAGAATCGTGATCAACGCCGGCTCATCCAAGTCCTCCAGTGTCGCCAGGATCGGCAGACGGCCGACGAATTCCGGGATCAGGCCGAACCGCAACAGATCTTCCGGCTCGACCATCCGGAACAATTCGCCGGAACGGCGGTCTTCCGGCGAAGAAACGAGAGCGCTAAACCCAATCGAGGTCTTGCGGCCACGGTCGGAGATGATCTTGTCAAGACCGGCAAAGGCACCGCCGCAGATGAACAGGATGTTGGCGGTGTCTACCTGCAGGAATTCCTGCTGTGGATGCTTGCGTCCGCCCTGCGGCGGTACGGAGGCAACCGTGCCTTCCATGATCTTCAACAGCGCCTGCTGCACGCCTTCGCCCGACACGTCGCGTGTGATCGAAGGATTGTCCGACTTGCGCGAAATCTTGTCGATTTCGTCAATGTAGACAATGCCGCGTTGCGCCCGCTCTACATTGTAATCAGCGGACTGGAGCAGTTTCAGGATGATGTTTTCGACGTCCTCGCCAACGTAACCGGCTTCGGTCAGCGTCGTCGCATCGGCCATCGTGAACGGCACGTCGATGATCCGCGCCAGTGTCTGCGCAAGAAGCGTCTTGCCGCAACCTGTTGGTCCAATCAACAGAATGTTCGACTTGGCCAGTTCGACATCAGCGTTCTTCTGCGCATGGGCAAGCCGCTTGTAATGATTGTGAACCGCAACCGACAGCACCTTCTTGGCGTGCCGCTGACCGATCACATAATCATCGAGAACCTTGATGATTTCTTGCGGGGTCGGAACGCCTTCGCGCGACTTGACCATCGAGGTCTTGTTCTCTTCGCGTATGATGTCCATGCACAGTTCCACGCATTCATCACAGATGAATACCGTTGGACCTGCGATCAGTTTGCGCACTTCATGCTGGCTTTTGCCGCAGAATGAACAGTAGAGCGTATTCTTTGAATCGCCGCCGCTGTTTACCTTGCTCATTCGACTTCCCTTTCAGTGCGGCGCCCCCTTCAAGGCCACCTTGACCGTTGCCGGTTCAACACCGGTATACCGTCCCCGCACGGGTCACACAAGTTTCATGCAGATATTCTCTGCCCCACAATCAGCCGCCAACCCGACGGTTTGTACGCAACACGCTGATTCGCCCAGTCAAACCCATGAAACTCAATATAGGCTTAACAACGAAAAGCCGGCTCATCGGCTAATTGTATCATCCGGCGCAAATGACAAGCTGCACTCACGCAGCCTGTTCACGCGATTCGATCACCTTGTCGATCAGACCAAAATCCTTGGCGGTCTGGGCGGTCATGAAGTTATCGCGGTCAAGCGCATTCTCGATCTCTTCATACGAGCGTCCGGTATGGTGAACGTATATCTCATTAAGACGGCGCTTCATGTTCTCAATTTCGCGCGCTTGGATCAGGATGTCGGTTGCCTGCCCCTGCGCACCGCCGGACGGCTGATGCACCATCACGCGGGCATTCGGCAGTGCAAAACGCATGTCCTTGTGTCCAGCCGCCAGCAAAAGCGAGCCCATTGAAGCGGCTTGCCCAAAGCAAAGCGTTGACACGGCGGGTTTGATGAACTGCATCGTGTCATAAATCGCCATGCCGGAGGTCACCACGCCGCCGGGTGAATTGATATAAAGGTTGATCTCTTTTTTCGGGTTTTCAGCTTCAAGAAACAAAAGCTGCGCGCAGACAAGCGTCGCCATGCCGTCTTCGATCGGGCCGGTGATGAAGATGATACGTTCCTTCAACAGGCGCGAGAAGATGTCATAAGCCCGTTCGCCGCGGTTGGTTTGCTCGACGACCATCGGCACGAGGTTCATGGCAGTTTCGACTGGGTTTCTCATCTTTGTCTCCGGCCCGGCGGGCTGTTTGCCGCGTAAGGCCGCGGGGAATCAGGCAAATGCATTCAATTTGCTAAATAGGGCCGACCCGCATGGCAGTTCAAGTGATGGAATCGGTTTGCTGCGATTCGACCTCACCCAATTGAATACAGGGTAAATGGGCGGCAATACGCAAAAGGACATCCATTTGCTGCGACAGGCATTGCAGAAATTTCTTCCAGTGGCCAAAATCGCTCCATGACATCACGTCCGGACTATCTCCATTTTGACCCCGCATCGCGCCGCGTCAGCATTGACCCGCATGATCCGGCATTTTTCCAAAACCCCTACCCTGCCTATGCGTTTCTGCACGCCCAATGTCCGGTTTTCTACTGGGAAGAGTTTGGCAAATGGTGCTTTGCCGGATTTGACGATGTTAACCGCCTCCTGCGCGACCGGGCGTTCGGGCGCGAGAATCCGGATGGTGCGCCCGCCCCGCAAATTTCCGGTCCCCGCTCGCACGTGGCTGACTTTGATGCGGTGGAAGCGCATTCGCTGCTGGAGCGCGAGCCGCCGATGCACACGCGTCTGCGCACGCTCGTCAACCGCGCCTTCGTCTCGCGTCAGGTCGAGCGGCTGCGCCCGCGCATCGAACAATTGTCGCATCAGCTCATTGACACATTTGAAGGGCAGAAACAGACTGATCTCCTGCCCCAATACGCAACGCCCATTCCGCTGATGATCATTGCCGACATGCTTGGAATCGACCATGCGATGGGCGCGCAGTTGGTCTCCTGGTCGCATGACATGGTCGCGATGTACATGCATGGCCGCACCCGTGAGGACGAGTTGCAAGCGGCGAAGTCCGCGCGCGAATTTGCAGATTTCATTCGCAAGGAAAGCCGCTCAAGGGTCGGCACCGACAAGGATGATCTCCTGACGCTGCTGGCTAAGGCTGGCGCTGATGGCGAAAAACTCACCGAAGATGAACTGGTATCCACCGCCATCCTGCTGCTGAATGCCGGGCACGAGGCCACTGTCCACCAGACTGGCAATGCGGTGAAGTCCCTGCTCCAGTCTGGTCAGGATCTGCGACATTTGTTCGCCAACGACAGTGCAAGCGCGGCGACGGTCGAAGAGTGTCTGCGCTTCGATGCCCCGCTGCACATGTTCACCCGCTTCGCATACCGTGAGACCGAAATCCTCGGCAGCGTCATCTTGAAACCCGGCGAACAGATTGCACTGTTGCTCGGTGCCGCCAACCGCGACCCGGCAGCGTTCGACGGGCCGGAACTGTTCAATCCAGGTCGTGCTGACCAGAAAAACGTCTCCTTCGGTGCAGGGATTCATTTCTGCATCGGTGCGCCTTTGGCCCGCCTTGAGATGCAAGTCAGCCTCAAAGTGTTGTTCGAGCGCCTGCCCAAGCTGAGGCTTCAAGAGCAACCGCACTATCGCGACAGTTATCATTTCCACGGGCTGGAAAGTCTGATCGTGGAATGGTGATCAGAGGCGAATGACATAGTCTTTGCGCGTCGTTTCAATCACTTCCCACGTCCCCTTAAAGCCGGGCCGCAGGATGAAACTATCGCCTTCGCGCACCATCACCGGCGGCTTGCCGTCTTCCGTCACCACCGATAACCCCGACAAAATGCGGCAATACTCCCATTCGTCATAGGAAATCCGCCATTTGCCCGGCGTCGATTGCCAGATGCCGCAGTACAGCCCGTCGCGCTCCTCGATATTCCAAGCTGTGTGCACGGGATCGCCCGCCAGCACCTTGACGGGGTCGGGACGGCTGACTTCCGGTTCCGCCGATTGCGAAGCGACGGGGATAAAATGCTCGATACTCATGATGGCCAACCTGTTTCGATTGCCCGTATCAACACGCTTCCTTCACTTGCGGTCAACCTGTTGCTGCTAACGCTGATCGCATCAGACCATTTTGCATGAAGGAATAACCCATGGCCGGCAATGAAACGAAGCGCGCGAAAGTGACCATCGTCATGGTTGACGGCTCAGTCCACAAGGGCGAGCTCATCGTAGGCACGTCCGGCCGCCTCGAAAGCGTCCTCCTCGTCGACGCGCCGTTCCTCGAGTTCCACCCCTACGAAGGAATGCCAAAGTTTATCGCCAAGGCGCAGATCGTCACGGTCGAGGCCGAGAA
>JANPEK010000279.1:0-16444 GCA_031422915.1 Phyllobacteriaceae bacterium
GAGCGGACATGCAAATGGCCGATTGGTGATCCGCTTGCGGTTGATTTCAACTTCTGTGGCAATGATTCAGGTGATGCCGGCCCGTACTGCCAATTTCACGCAAAGATGGCCTATCAGCCCGCCTCTGATCGTCGTCGCGCACGATAAGTTCAGTTATTTTCAAGTGAATAGCCTGATCCGCGCACGGTGCGGATCGGGTCGCGGTCCTTGCCGCGGTTTATGGCTTTGCGCAGCCGCCCGATGTGGACATCGACGGTGCGGTCATCGACGTAAATGTCTTGTCCCCAAACATTGTCCAAGAGTTGCGTGCGGGAATAGACGCGGCCCGGGGCAAGCATGAAGAATTCGAGCAAGCGGTATTCGGTCGGGCCGAGCTTCAATTCACGGCCTTCACGGCGGACGCGGTGCGACTCGCGATCCATCTCGATCTCGCCTGCCTTGAGAAGTGTCGACACCATTTGCGGCTTCATCCGCCGCAGCATGGCTTTGACACGGGCCATAAGTTCGGGCGTGGAAAACGGCTTGACGACATAATCGTCAGCGCCTGTCGCAAGGCCACGCACCCGTTCACTTTCCTCACCGCGCGCGGTCAACATTATGATGGGCATTTGCCGTGTTTCCGGCCAAGCGCGGAAGCGGCGGCAGAGCTCGATTCCGGACACGCCTGGAAGCATCCAGTCGAGAATTGCCAAATCCGGCACGTTGTCTCGAAGGGCGACCTCAGCCTCGTCACCATTGGCGACAGTTACAACCTGATAGCCTTCCGCTTCCAGATTGTAGCGCAAGAGAATGCTCAGCGCTTCTTCATCTTCGATGACTGCAATTCGTGGTGCCAATGACATTTGTGCTGTCGTGCCCGCTATTTCTCAGCCGTTACCTGGTGGCTTGTGTCATCCTTTGACCGTTCTGCCGGCATCTGTGTCCCTGTCGCGATATAATACACTGTCTCGGCGATGTTGGTGGCGTGGTCGCCGACACGCTCAAGGTTCTTGGCACAAAAAAGAAGATGCGTGCAGGCGGTAATGTTTCGCGGATCTTCCATCATATAGGTCAACAGCTCGCGAAACAGAGACGTGTAGAGCGCATCAATCTCTTCATCGCGGTCGCGAACCTGTTCTAGGCGATCTACCGCGCGTGACGCATATGCGTCTAGAACGTCTTTCAGCTGATTGAGCGCCAATTCAGCCAGAGCCTCGATGCTGCGATAGAGCTTTACCGGGTGGCGGCTTTCGGCAACGGCGAAAGAGCGCTTTGCAATGTTCTTGCCCATATCACCGATGCGCTCAAGATCGTTGGAAATACGAATGGCACCAATGATTTCGCGCAGATCAATGGACATCGGCTGGCGGCGGGCGATGGTTGATACGGCCTTCTCGTCGATATCGCGCTGGGCGACATCGAGAAAATTGTCAGAGACAATAACCGACTGCGCCAACTTTCCGTCGCCCTTGACCAGCGCCTGGACAGACTGCTCGATCATGCGCTCGGCTTGGCCGCCCATCTCGGCAATCTTGCCTGCCAAAAAGCTCAAGTCTTGGTCGTAGGAACGGACCGTATGTTGTGACTGCATCATTTGACTTGTCCTTCAGGTGCGGGCTTAGCCGAAACGGCCGGTAATGTAGTCCTGCGTGCGCTTGTCATCCGGGTTTGAGAACATTTTCTCTGTCGGGCCTTCTTCGACCAGCACACCCAGATGAAACATTGCCGTGCGCTGGGAAACGCGGGCTGCCTGCTGCATCGAGTGGGTCACGATGACAATGGTAAAGTTCTCGCGCAACTCGTCGATGAGTTCTTCCACCTTGGCAGTGGCAATTGGATCCAGCGCCGAACATGGCTCGTCCATCAAGATGACTTCGGGATTTACGGCGATGGCACGGGCGATGCAGAGGCGCTGCTGCTGACCACCGGAAAGGCCTGTTCCCGGACTTGAAAGACGATCCTTTACCTCTTCAAACAGGCCAGCCTTGCGGAGACTGGATTCAACAACTTCATCCACCTCTGATTTTGACCGAACCATGCCATGAATGCGTGGGCCATAGGCGACGTTCTCATAAATTGATTTCGGAAATGGATTTGGCTTCTGAAACACCATTCCGACGCGTGCGCGCAATTGCACGACATCCAGCGATTTGTCGTAAATGTCCTTGGAATCGATCTCGATTGTGCCTGTAACCCGGCACGTCGGGATCGTGTCGTTCATGCGGTTTATCGAGCGCAGAAACGTTGATTTGCCACAACCCGACGGGCCGATGAACGCCGAGACGGAGCGTTCAGGAATATCAATCGACAGATTCTTAATGGCCTGTTTTTCACCATACCAGACATCAACGTTGCGAGCGCTAATCTTGTATTTGGGCAGCACTGGCTTCGCCACCACTTCGGTGGCCACCTGAGACATTGCGTTCATTTTTTTCCTCATGGGCCACCTACCAGCGGCGTTCAAAGCGTTTGCGAAGATAGATGGCAACACCGTTCAGTGCGAACAGAACGAACATCAGCAGGATGATCGCTGCTGCCGTGCGTGACTGGAAGCCGAGTTCCGGCAAATCCGACCAGAGGTAAATCTGGACCGGAAGCAGCGTAGCGGCGTCCGTGATGCCTTTGGGAACGTCGACAATGAAAGCCACCATGCCGATCATCAACAGTGGCGCTGTCTCACCCAACGCGCGAGCGACACCAAGAATTGTGCCCGTGAGAATGCCCGGAACGGCAAGAGGCAAAACATGATGAAACACGGCCTGCTGGTGCGAGGCCCCGACGCCCAAGGCCGCTTCCTTGATTGACGGCGGTACGGAACGGAATGCGGCGCGGGAAGCGATAATAATAGTCGGCAAAACCAGCAAGGCCAGAACCAGACCACCGACAAGCGGCGCTGATCGGGGCATGCCGAAAAAATTCAAGAATACAGCGAGACCGAGCAGTCCGAAAATGATCGAAGGGACGGCTGCGAGGTTATTGATATTGACCTCGATAAGGTCCGTCATGCGGCCTTTGCGGGCAAACTCTTCGAGGTAAATGGCAGCGGCAATGCCAATGGGCAAGCTGATTGCGAGCGTGATTGCGATAGTCAGCAGCGAGCCGACGAGCGCTCCCCTGATTCCTGCAAGCTCTGGCTCACGGGAATCGCCGGATGTGAATAGACGCCATGCGATGCCATTCGATACGAGCCCGCGTTCTTGCAAGGTCTCCAGCACAACCGCTTCCTTGTCGGTGATGCGCCGATCAGCCTCAGCTTTCGAGAATTGCAGTTGCTGCCACCTTCCGGCCGCCACTTCGCCAATCGCTGTTGGCTCAATGAGCGGCTCGGCAGCGAGTGTTGCGCCATCGACAGCATTGACCCGGAAAGCACCGTCATTGGCGCGGATGACCGTTCCGACGCTAACTGAGTCAAATTTGCCGGTGATGCTATAGCTGTCACTCAGTTTTGCGATATCGATTGGGACATTACCTGTTGATTTTACAACGCCTGTTTGACTGCCTTTGAAATAGAGGTCTGCATCGGCACTCATTAGCAAAGGCACCTCAGCTGATTTGCCGATCAAGGAGGGATCTGAAACCACCCGGTTTCGCAATTCATCGCCTGCGCCTGTAGAAAGGAGCCCCAGCAACGCCTTGCGATCAACGCGACTGGACATCGCGGGAAATGCATCCTTCAGCGCATCTTTGGCCATCGTGCTGAAATCGCCTTTTGCCGGATCAGCAGCATTGACCTTGTCAGCGGTGATTGTGACAGGGAGCGACACAGTGTGTTCAAAGAACGCCGGAAGACCTTTTCCAACAATATCCACGACAAGGAATGCGAGGAAAAGCGCTGTGATGCCGAGCGAGATCAACCCATAGGCCCGGAAGCGGCGTTCTGCACGGTAGCGCTTGGCAACCAAGTCTGCGCCGACCTCTGCGGTACGTGGCGGGATCGGCATGGTGATGTCAGTCATATTGTTCCCGGTATTTCTGCACAACACGCAGTGCGACATAATTGAGGCTGAGGGTTATCAGGAAAAGAACAAGACCAAGCGCAAAGGCGGACAGCGTCTTGGCGGAGTCAAACTCTTGGTCGCCAACAAGCAAGGTTGCGATTTGCACCGTGATTGTGGTGACCGCATCGAGCGGATTGAACGACAAGTTGGCAGCAAGACCGGCGGCCATGACGACAATCATGGTTTCGCCGATGGCACGCGAAATTGCCAGAATGAACGCGGAAACGATGCCCGGGAGCGCCGCAGGGAGTACTACTTTCCTGATGGTCTCCGAGCGGGTCGCGCCAATCGCGTAGGACCCGTCGCGAAGAGACTGCGGCACGGCGTTGATGACATCATCCGATAGCGAGGAGATCAGAGGAACGATCATCATGCCCATAACGATGCCGGCAGCGAGTGCTGACTCTGACGAAACGGAAAGTCCGAATGCTTCACCCCAGCCGCGGATCAATGGAGCGACGGTAAGAGCGGCGAAAAAGCCGAGCACAACCGTTGGCACACCGGCCAGCATTTCGAGGATCGGCTTGGCGTAAGCGCGCATTCGAGGTGTCGCGTACTCCGCCATATAGATGGCAGAGAACAAACCAAGCGGACCCGCGATGATGATGGCAATCAATGTGATGAGCAGTGTTCCAACCAGCAACGGGATGAACCCGAACGATGCAGGGTCGGAGGTCGGGGACCATTGCAAGCCCGCGATGAAGTCGATCGGCGATACTTGTGCGAAGAAAACCAGCGCCTCGAACAGTACGGACAGGACAATGCCAACTGTCGTGAGAATTGCAAACCCCGAACAAATGGCAAGGAATAACAGAACAATCTTCTCAACGGTGTTGCGGGCACGAAAATTCGGCGCGATCTTCGGAAATGCAACAGCCGATGCTGCGGCGGCGGCCAATAGACCGGCATACTCGCCGTAGGGCAGCGTCAAGGCGGTTGCCAAACCGTAGACAAGGCCAGCCGCGATCAATGCAAACAGCGCGACATAGGCTCCATGATAAAAGGGCAATGAATGCATGCTTCCGGGTTTGTCTGCCAATAGGGCTATTGCCTTGGAGCGACCGGCAAAAAAAGAGGCAGAGGCCAAAAACAAAAGACCTGCATAAAAAATCAACATTGGAATGCCACCACCCTGAAAATGAATTTAGCCAGCAAAGCACGCTGCAGCATACGTTTCACGTGGCCAAACTCTCGTTCATCTGACGCAATAGGGAAAAAATGCTGGACCGGGCGATCGGTACATCCGCGATCGCCCCGTCCGAATGCGCTGATTACATCAGCCCATCTGCTTTCAGGACCGACATCGTGGCAACCGATTCCCTGGTGGCCTTCAACTGGTCTTCCGGCAAGGTCACGAGGCCCTTGGCACCGAGATAACCATCTTCGCCGAGTGCGGCATCTGATGTGTACTCTGTCAAGAATTCAGCCATGCCAGGAACAACGCCGACATGTTGCTTCTTCGCATAGATGAAGAGCGGACGTGCCACTTTATAGTCACCGGAGGCGATCGCTTCGTAGGTTGGAACGACGCCTTCGACAGAGGCACCCTTGAGCGAAGCAGCGTTTTCTTCAAGGAACGAGAAGCCAAACACGCCGAATGCGTCTTTGTTGGCCTGAAGCTTCTGAACGATCAGATTATCGTTTTCACCGGCTTCAACATATCCGCCGTCTTCACGGATTGACTTCCAAACCTTTTCAAAAGCCTTGGCGTCTGACTTTTTGAGGGCCTTGAGTGATTCAATGCCTTCAGCGCCCTTTTCCATAACGAGCTCGGCGAAGGAATCGCGCGTGCCTGATGTTGGAGGAGGACCGAGTACTTCGATCTTGGTTGCCGGGAGCGCAGGGTCTATTTCATTCCACATCTTGTAGGGGTTGGCGACGAGCTTGCCGTCCGCGCCCGGAATTTCCTTGGCCAACGCGAGGAAAACCTGCGTCTTTGTCAGGGCAACGTCAGCAGCTTCCTTCGACTGCGCGATGGTCAGACCATCGTAGCCGACCTTGACCTCAATGATATCAGTCACGCCATTCTTGGCGCAATCTTCGAATTCGCTCTTTTTAATAGCGCGCGAAGCATTGGTGAAATCCGGATGCTCAACGCCGACGCCGGCGCAAAACAGTTTCATGCCGCCACCAGTTCCAGTTGCCTCAACAACCGGTGTCTTGCCGGATGCTTTGCCGAACGCTTCGGCGACAGCTGTAGTGAACGGATAGACCGTGGACGAGCCAACGATGCGAATCTGGTCGCGGGCTTGAGCGGCAGTGGAAAAGGCGGTGGCGGCCAGCAATGTTGCAGCAGCGATATTCAGTACTCTCATGACAAACTCCCTGGGTGGGTTTTTCGTGACAGGCCTTGGGTGACCCGTCTAATGCTTTCCTAAGCACTTCGAGACAAAGCATTATGACGGTTTGAAAACAGTTTTATGACATATTAAGCATCTGATTTTACGATGTTAATTACTGGCGCTTGAATCGGGGGCGTGTATACAGGGAGATAGATGGCGAATGTCGAGCCTTTGCCCAATTGAGAACTTATGGACAGCCTGCCGCGGTGGCGTGTGACAATGTGCTTGACGATTGCAAGGCCAAGACCAGTGCCCTTCTGGATGGCACCACTGTTAAAGGACGCGCGATAAAATCGTTCCGTCAAGCGCGGTATATGCTCCGGGTCAATGCCGGGGCCAAAATCGCGCACTGTCAGAATGATCTCGCCTGTGCCGTCGATTGTCCGTTGTTTGATCTCCAACACAACTCTCTTGCCTTGCTTGCCATACTTGCAGGCATTCTCGACGAGATTCTCAACAACCTGAATAATTTCATCCCGCATGCCGCGGATCATGAATGGTCCCTTGGCAAAGTGCCGTTCAATTTCCACGCCACTTTCTGCGGCAACAGGTTGCATCGAATCGATGGCTTCATTGGTGACTGAAACCAGATCCAGCACCGTTGCGTCATCCGTCATGCTGCGCATTTCAAGCCGGGACAACGACAGGAGGTCGTCGATCAAGCGGGACATTCGCGATGCCTGCTCCTGCATGATTCCAAGAAAACGGTCCCGCGCTGTCGCGTCATCCTTGGCGGGCCCGCGTAAAGTGTCGATAAATCCGCTGATCGAAGCCAATGGCGTTCGCAGTTCATGGCTGGCGTTAGCAACGAAATCAGTGCGCATGCGGTCCAGTCTGCGGCTGTCACTGAAGTCACGGAACAGAATCAGACAGTTGGCCATTTCACCAGGATCGTGGTGGACCGGACAGATGTCCACACGCATCCAGCGTTCCATCGGCACCCGTTCGTGCATCTCAAAGTGGGCTGGCTGCCGGTTTTGCAATACCGACTCGAGCGCGCGGCGCATTTCAGGCGCCCTGAACCGATGCAGGAGCGGTGCGCCGTTGTCAAAACGACCAAACTCCCCACTTGCCATATTGTTGGCTGATACAATTTGCGCGCGTTCATTTACGATAAGCACCGGAAGAGGAAGTGCATCAAAGTCGGCCTGAGAAAAGCCGGTCAATAGGGTTGATACGTTTCCCGCGTTGTCGCTGCTGAGTGCCACACCAGCGCGATCTTTCGGCATCAGTTGCCAGACTACGTAGACGACGATGGACGCCAACGCCATATACGACCAATTCGCGGTCGTCTGCTCAAAAAGCAAATTTGCCAACGCAAAGCCGAACGCCGCAATTGAAAACGCTTCCGTATATCTTTGGCGTTGGAGGATTGCGTTCATCAGCTATTTCACGCCCATCGAGGTTTCGAAAGTTGTAGCCGCTAACTGTATTCGTCTTTTCGTCTGGACGCGCGACAGCGGTGCCAATAGCATGATGGCGAAAATTGCACCAAGGTGAATCAGATGGCAAAAAAGGCTGATAAATTGAGACAAGGTGATGACAAGCCGAATAAAAAGCGGTCGGTCAAAGCGTCGCTTGCGCTGCCCCTAGCCAAACCGATGCCAGTCGCAGCAGAGTCAGCCGTTGCAGTAGCCATAAATTTCGAAGGCAAAACCTATCAGTTCGATATCAATGACCCTGTTCTACCAGCCTGGGTCGAAGAAAGCGCGCTTTCGTCTGGAGGATTTCCGTATGAAAAGAAACTCGACGAAAAAGACTATCTCAAAGAGCTAGAGAAGCTCCAGATTGAGTTGGTCAAGCTCCAGGAATGGCAACTCGCGTGCAAAGAACGCGTGGTTGTCGTTTTCGAAGGGCGCGATGCAGCGGGCAAGGGCGGTACCATCAGTGCGGTTCGCCAGAACATGAACCCGCGCACGGCGCGTAATGTGGCGCTGCCCAAACCGAGTGATACTGAGCGCGGGCAATGGTACTTCCAGCGTTATGCCCTGCAGATGCCGACGGCTGGCGAGTTCGTGACCTTTGACAGATCATGGTACAACCGTGCCGGCGTAGAACCCGTGATGGGCTTTTGCACACAGGCACAACACGATGAGTTTCTGCAAGAAGCGCCAAACTTTGAGAGAATGCTGGTAGGCGACGGTATCCATTTGTTCAAGATATGGCTTGAACTTGGCCAAACCATGCAACTCAAGCGCTTTCATGAACGGCGCCATAGTCTGCTCAGACACTGGAAGTTTTCTCCCATGGATGTTGCGGGAGTTGCCAAGTGGAGCGACTACACCGAAAAGCGCGACTTGATGCTGAAGCGTACACATACCAAGATCGCTCCGTGGACTGTTATTCGCTCCAATGACAAGCGTCGCGCCCGTCTTGAGGCAATCCGGTTAATTCTTTCCAGCATTGAATATTCGGACAAAGACCGAGCGGTTATCGGCAAAGCTGACACCAAAATAACTGGCAGCAATTTCAAATATCTCTTATAACGGGTGGGGTTCTTCCGGACCTCGCTTTTGCCTGTACGCCACATGGTGGGCTGTTTTCTCCCATTGGTGCGGAGCAGTAAGCAATTTCCAAACCGCCCGCCATGCGGCCACGCTCGCCAATAGCCAGTAAAGCGGTAGGTAGGCCACAATTGTAATAGCAGACTTGTTACTGACGCGCTTCCAACAGGACATCGCAAGTAAGGAGTAGAAAATGTGCCCAAGCGCCATGATTGAAATATCAATGCAGACTAATGCACTTGAAATTGTATTCTCAATTGAGAACGTTGAAATGAAGTAAATCAATTCCAGAATTGATACTGCATAAAGCAGTGGTGACAATATAAAACATATCATCAATATCTCAAAAATAATACAATTGAACTTACCAATACTTCTATCTAGATCATGAAAACTACGGTTATGAACCAAGAAAGTTTGCATCCAGCCCTTTATCCACCTCGTTCGCTGGGGCAGCCATTGCTTAAAGTCAGTTGGTGCGTCCTCAAGCGTCGGGCAAACGAGGGTGCCGCATCGATAACCGCTTCTATAGAGACGAATGCCCAGATCGGCATCTTCAGTGACATTGTAGGGATCCCAACCAAGGACATCATCCAAGGCAGCCCGGCGGAAGTGATTCGACGTGCCGCCCAAAGGCAGGGGTGCGCCAATCCTGTTCAAATAGGGAAGCAAGCCATGAAAATGAGCTGCATATTCAAATGCAAACATTTTTGACAGCCAAGATTGGTCGGGATTTGCAATGTCCAACGGGGCTTGAAGGCAAGCAAGGTCCTCAGGCTCACTTTGAAATCTAAGGCATGCTTCTTTCAACTGATGCGGATGCGGTCTGTCTTCTGCATCATAGATCACGACGAACTCGCCAGTGCAGCCGCCAAGCGCATAATTCAGCGCCTTGGGTTTTGTTCGCGGAAGCGACGGTGGCACGCAGATCACGCGATGCGGCGCAGGCAACCGTATCCGCCCAAGTGCAGTTATGGTTTCCGTGTCGTCAGCTTCGCAAACATAGAGCACCTCCAAACGGGAAGCAGGCCAATCCAGCCGCGACATAGAGCGGACTAGCTGGGGCACAACGGCGGCCTCATTGTGCAAAGCGATCATGACTGAATAAACGGGAAAATTTCGGCAATTCTTGATTTCAGGAATTTGCCGGATGGTCTTTTGCATCGCACGCCATGCTGCAAAGCGGATTGCGATGCCAATTCCAAAGAGCGCTGTTGCAAAGAGATGGATTACAAGCAGCGTTGGCCAGATCGCAACCCACAGGCAAATTGGAAACAGGGATACAAAAGCGCCCAACGCGAAGGCCTGCCAAGGAACAAGAGTTTCCTTCGCCGATAGGTGAGGCCAGCGTTGGTGCAATTTGTTGATCGCACTTTCCACTCCCTTTTGTTCTAAACTGGCCTCTATTGCATTGTGAGCAGTGCGCGGCTCGCAAATACGGAAATTAGCGCGCATGGACGGCGTTTTTGCAAGAAGCCCCGCCAGCTGGCTTTCAGACCGAATATCTGGTGCCATGTACACCACCAAGTTTGCATTCTCGCCACGGCAACATAACAACGCCGTGCCCCCTGGCCGGGCATATGGCGCAGTCAGATTTGGCAGCAGTCGCTTCTGATTTATTGACGTTTCAAAGGGTATGCCCAGATCCGCAGCAAGCAAACAATAGTAAGCGCGAAGGTCGAGATGTCCTGACGTCCATAACTCATGGACAAAGGTCGCCCCTGTGGATTTGGAACGCTCCATGGCCGCAGTGACAATGTGCTGAGGGATGCCGAGCCTTTCCAGCCGGTCAACCGCGCCTGCATGAAGACCCCGGGTGTTAGCGCGTTCACCGCGTATTCTGGCAAGTGGAGCGGCAATATTGCCCTTAGCTGCGCCAGAGCTGCACTCCAAGCCTTCAACAATCATACCAAACTGCTCGGACAACGGTGACATGCCAATTTCCTGGCCGGACGGTATGTGTTCCATTTTACCAATCCATATTGTGAGGAAACAGGGCGGCCATTATTCGCTTCTGGTCAGTGCAGCTCGGTACAACCTATTGTTGTCTTTAGACCCTTCCAAGCAAGAGAGTATACGCAACTGTCTCTGGCAGCCGCACCCCTGCACCAGATCAATTCAAGCTGCGAATACCCGCAATCGGCTTTCGTCCTCAACGAGAGCCCGGTTGATATTCCAAACGCGCTTGAACGCTTCCAACTGAATTCGATCAATTTCGAATAGGCCAGCGTAAGTCTGCACTCTGCCGAAACGCACAGGCTGCCCGACAATTGTCTCAGAACAGCCAGTCTGCCTGATGATCCGCCGCAAGAATGCGTCGTAGACCGTAACAATATGGTCAAGACCAGCAAGCAACCCCACCTCGCCCATGCCGGCGATCAACTCTACCGTCGCCCTTGATATTGTTGTCGATTCGCGCTGGTCCCGCTCATCAGGTAAGCGGATACAGAATCTGCTGCTTTCCCAGACGAGCGGGTTTTCGACCGGTCCACACTCGTTTGTGATCTGAGAGAAGACGTCGCGAAGCATGTTGGGACCTGTTGTTGGCAGCAACCTCAATGACCCTTGAAGTCTGCCGAAATCGTCCAGCGAAAGAACATAAAGCGGATTTTCATTATCAAATTCATCAATCTCCCAATCGCCTCGAATTGGGACATCCCAGCGCAAACGGTCGTAAAATACTTGCTTGCGCAGCCGATGCATTGCGTCAAACAACTCTGAAAATCTTGTTTTGTCGTGTCCATAGATCAGCTTAATCATCATACACCCCCAATGTGCAGATTGATATTGGCTGCGCGCGAAGCGTGTTCATACTAATCAAAAGGACAGGCGTATCAATTTGAGACTGCTATGCATTCTGAAGACAAAATTGTTTTATATTAAGCAAATGTTTTTATATATATCCATATTTCAAACTATTGTAATGATTCCAAACATTATTCCCTTTGCTACCGCGTGCGTCGTGTTAAGTACATCCATTTTGTAGTGTATTTTGTTCAGAAAATACTTCACAGTAGATATGCTGATCTGCAGTCTGTCGGAAATCTCAGATGCGGTTTGCCCTAACGCACAAAACTGAAGTATCTCCCTTTCTCGTTCACTAAGATCAGGCGCAGCATCTGCTACACCGCCTCCAACCCTCTTGTGGAAAAAATTTGCGAGTATTACAAAATCGCGCAGATATTGCCTGCGCATGTCTTGCCAATCGCGATCATTGTAATCGCCAGTTACACTGAATAATGCCCGGGCGCCTGACCTGCCTCGAATGGGAATTGAGAGACCTTGCCTCCCGATGCCGTACTCGCGTGCCAGTCCAATCATCTTGTCACTGTCCGGAAGCTTTAATTTTAAGCGCTGCCAATCAAATGGCAACATCTCTGACAACCCGGCCAAAAGAACCGGGTCCTTGCGTTCGGCAAACGATCTTTTGTACTCCAATTGCCAATTTTCAGGATACGTGACTAAAAATTTTGGCTTCCTTGACGCAAAGGAGCGCTTATCAACAGTGATATAGGCTGAATGCTTTAACTCGTAAATCTCACATAATGCCTTCATAAAATAGGAATCGGCAGATTCTTGAGAAATTCCATTGCTTGTTGTCTCTCTAGCGTAAAGTGCGTCAAGTACACGTTCCATGGCAAATGATGACACTGCATATCCATCCTATGATCGACTTTAATCATCCAACCACCGTATGGCGCAATAATCCATAGTTTAAATTTTTCAGTCGTCGATTTGTAGGAGTTGTTTGCGCTCGTCGACATATGCGAAGTGTGATATTTCCCTTCAAATTAGAGTGGCACTGGTGCATAGACGTTTCATGAGCATAAAAACCATCTGCATCGCCTGCTCGCTACTTGTGGCGCTTTCCATTGCCGCGAAAGCGCAAAAGCCTGGCGAAGTTCCGAACTTTCTCGGTCCGGCTAATGATGCGGCAATCGCTACTGCTGAGCCACAACAAAGCATTCATTTTATTACTACCCTCGATTTTCCACCGTTCAACTTTCTGGATGGGTATGGGCGTCTCACTGGTTTCAACGTCTACCTCGCCAGACAGGTATGTGCCGAGCTTGCGCTTGCCGCCAATTGCATAATCCAAGGTATGCCGTGGGATGAGCTTGAGCCAGCGTTGGCTAGCGGACAGGGAAATGCCATTATCGCAGGCGTCGCGGCAAATGAACTTTCGCGAGAAAAGTACGTTTTTTCCAAACCCTACCTGCGCGTTCCTGCCCGCTTTGTTGCGTTAAAGACAAGTGAGGTCAAACTTGCGTTCAATTCCGGGCTTGCCGAAACCAAGATCGGCATTGTTACTCAATCAGCATTTGACGCGGCTGCAAGATCGCTTTTTCCAGAGGCGGACATTATAGGCTATGCGAGCGACGAACTTCTGATTGCGGACTTAAAGTCGGGTGATATTGATCTGATTTTTGGCGACGGGGTGCGCCTTGCGTTTCTGCTTTCTACCGAAGCTGGTGAAGAGTGTTGCAACTTTGTCAGCGGCCCTTATTTTACACCTGGATTTCTTGGCGAGGGCATGAGGATTGCCTTTCCTCTGGATAATGAAAGTCTCAAAAGACAAGTTGATTTTGCACTGATTTCACTACAGCGAAAGGGCAAGATCGAGGAACTTTATATGAGGTTTTTCCCCAAAGGCTTTTACTGACGCTTGAATGGTGTTCGTCTTTCATCAATTGACTGGCAACCACCGCATCCATAGGGTCCGGCGCGCTTGAACATACCGTTAAACAAAGGATAGTCATGACCTCTGCTAATCTGCCAGGCCTTCACATCACTCCTGAATTACTGGCAGCTGCCAGGGAATCCAAAGCATGGCCGTTTGAAGAAGCGCAGAAGATCGTCAAACGATATGAGAAAACGGGGTTCCCAGATACCGTGCTACTAGAGACTGGCTACGGACCATCAGGCCTTCCGCACATTGGAACGTTCGGTGAAGTTGCGCGGACAACAATGGTGCGCAATGCGTTTCGGGTACTGACGCAAGATCGGGTAAAGACCAAACTCTTGTGTTTTTCCGATGATATGGACGGCATGCGCAAGATTCCGGACAACGTTCCAGACCGGTCGTTCCTTGAGCCACACCTTCACAAGCCTTTGACGGTCGTCCCAGACCCGTTTGGGGGCGAGTTCGAGAGTTTTGGTCACCATAACAACGCGATGCTGCGCCGGTTTCTTGATACGTTCGGTTTCAATTACGAATTTGCCAGCGCAACTGACTATTATCGCTCCGGTTGTTTCGATAAGATTCTTCTGCACGCTCTAGAGAAGTACGATGCGATCATGGCTGTCATGCTGCCTACCTTGGGGGCTGAGCGGCAGGCGACGTATTCGCCGTTCCTGCCAATTTCGCCGAAGTCAGGCCGCGTGCTTTACGTCCCCATGAAATCGGTCGACGCTGCGGCTGGTACCATCACGTTTGACGATGACGACGGTGTGGAGACGACGCTGGAGGTCACCGGAGGCCGTGTGAAGCTGCAATGGAAGCCGGATTTTGGTGCGCGCTGGGCAGCGCTTGGCGTTGATTTTGAGATGTTCGGCAAGGATCATGGTCCGAACATGAGCGTTTATGACCGGATTTGCGCTGTGCTGGGTGGCCGCCCGCCGGAACATTTTGTCTACGAACTGTTTCTCGATCAGGAAGGGCAGAAAATCTCAAAATCGAAGGGCAACGGCCTTACGATTGACGAGTGGCTGAAGTATGCGCCGACGGAGAGTCTGGCGCTGTACATGTTCCAGAAGCCGAGGACAGCCAAGCGGCTGCATTTTGACGTCATTCCGCGCGCGGTTGACGAGTATTTCGCGTTCCTTGCCGGTTACCAAAGTCAGGATGCCGCGCAACGCCTCGCCAATCCGGTTTGGCACATTCACAACGGCAATCCGCCGCAAGAGGTCATGCCGGTGCCATTCTCGCTGCTGCTCAATCTTGTCAGTGCGTCCAATGCTCAAGATAAAGACGTACTCTGGGGGTTCATTTCCCAGTATGCGCCGGGCGTCAACTCGCAGACGCATCCGAAGCTTGATGAGCTGGTCACTTTCGCCGTCCGCTATTTCGACGATTTTGTGAAACCGGCAAAAAAATTCCGGGCTCCGGATGAGGTGGAAGTCTCAGCGTTGATGGCGCTCGAAGAGGCACTTGCGAGCTTGCCGGCGAAAAGCGGCAGCGAAGAAATCCAGAACGCAGCGCTCAATGTCGCCCGCAAGATCGAACGCTTTCAAGACCATGCCAAGAAGAACCCGGAAGGTGGACCTGGAGTATCAGTGGCGTTTTTCCAGATGATTTATCAGGTACTGATTGGCCAGGAGAAGGGACCGCGTTTCGGATCATTCGTCGCTCTGTTCGGCACTGACAGGACGCGCACTTTAATCGCTGATGCACTGGCGGGGAAACTTGTCTGACCGGGTCAGACTCTCAGGGCGCCGTAATTTCTACGCCAACAGGTGGCTGGCCATAAATACCTCGTTTTGAGGCTTTGGCCGCTTCGCCAACGCTTGCAAGCGAAGCGTCCGCGTTGTTCCGCGCCCATCCGTGCTCAACCAACCAAACTGCAGGGTCCTGCCCTTGCAGCAGACATTCTGTCACAATAGCCTTGTCCATTATCCTCGCAGGCAAGTGGCAATTCAGCGCGCGCCCTTGCAGATAGTTGCGAAAAGCTGTGCGTGCGACCATGCCGCAAGGCCAGGTATTGCCGGTCGGCGTCATGCAGGTCTCGTCGGCGGCGACTACGTCAATCCCCGGGATTACAAGCGCTGAGTCTCCAATTTGCAGGATTCCAGCAGATGTCGCCACAGCATTAAAGACAAGTCGCCACCTTAAGGATTGCTTCTCAGGCACTGTTGGCTCAATGCTTGGCGCTGCAGGCGGTGTAGCCTGTGGCACAGATGCAATCCGCTCCAATGGCCCTTCACCCAACAGCGGCGTTGCAACAATACCATTGCCGACATTCCTGGACTTGCCGACTTCTGCGGTGATCAAAACAGGTATAGTTGCTGATCGAGCTTTGGCAAACAGACTTGGAGGTGACGCAGGCGCAAAGGCCAAGACAACACTGTCAGGATTTGTCACTGTCTGACCGGCGAGCATAGCCAGACCAATGAAACCAGCTATCCCCAAGGTCAATACCAGTTGCAGCGACCGGATCATGGCCTATTGGCTCGCCCACACGATGCGACCGATCCAGTCAATCTCAGATGATACGAACGTTCGATTAGGATGTTCCGGGTTTAGCGAAACAAGCTCCACGGCTCTAACGGTTTGCCGGTGAAGAAGTTTTGCCAACACCTCGCCGCCGTGCGTGCGCACAACAACGCGATCTCCCTTGCGCGTCTGGGCTGCCTTGTCGACCAGCAACACATCTCCGTCCCGGTAAAGCGGCATCATGGATTCGCCTGAGACTTCCACTGCCATGATGTTTTCACTGCCCGGACCCGGAAAAGAAATTTCGTCCCAACCTTCGCCGGCCGGATAGCCGGCATCGTCGAAGTAGCCACCATCGCCTGCTTGCGCCTGACCAATGAGCGGGATCACGACGTTACGGGACGAACGGATCGCTTGGGTTCCGGCGGCGAGGAGCGCAACAAACTCGTCGAGCGTTGCGCCCGTTGC
>JANPEK010000280.1:0-7751 GCA_031422915.1 Phyllobacteriaceae bacterium
CGGTGGCCAAGGGCTGTCAGGCGGTCTGCAATCCCTGCCACGCGCAGCGCACACGGACCCATGGCACAGCCGCGCATGGAAGCGCCAAGGTCCAGCGGCGCGCCGATCAGTTCCACAAGCTTGCTCATGTCACGCACTCAGTCTGTCAGTGTTGCGGGCGGCGGAACGGATCAGGCCGTAGAGGTCTTTCGGGTCGCCATCCTTCGGCAACAGGTCGATTTCATGGTCCAGGCCGTTCTGTTCGGCGAGGCGCTGGATGACGCGCAGTGTCGAGAAGTCTTCGATGGCAAAGCCTACAGAGTCGAACAGCGTGATGTCGCGGTCGGCCGTGCGGCCTTGCTTGGTGCCGCAGATCACTTCCCAAAGTTCGGTCACTTCATGGTCAGCGGCAAGCTGCTGGATTTCGCCTTCAATGCGGGTCTGAGGCGTGAACTCGGTGAAGATTTTGGAGCGCAGCAGGATATCGCGGTGAAGTTCCGTCTTGCCCGGGCAATCGCCGCCGACTGCATTCAGATGCACGCCCGCGCCAACCATATTGTCGGAAAGGATGGTTGCGTTGCGCTTGTCCGCCGTGACCGTGGTGATGATGTCCGCGCCGTTGACAGCGTCCTCGGCTGAATTGAGGTAAGTAATCGAGATACCGCTGTCAGCGAGGTTGCGGCCAAATTTCTTTGCCGCCGCAGGATCAACGTCGAATACGCGCAGCGCGTTGATGCCAAGGATTGCCTTGAATGCCAGTGCTTGAAATTCCGACTGCGCGCCAAGTCCGATCATCGCCATGACCTTGGCATCCTTGCGCGCCAGATGCTTGGCAGCCAGCGCCGATGTCGCTGCGGTGCGCAGTGCCGTGGTGATGGTCATTTCGGCGAGGAACGTCGGGTAGCCGGTGGCGACATCGGCCAGAAGGCCGAACGCGGTTACCGTGCGCAGGCCCGTGGCGGTGTTCTTCGGGTGACCGTTGACGAATTTCAAGGCATAGGTTTCGCCATCGCTGGTCGGCATCAGTTCGATGACGCCATCTGCCGAGTGGCTGGCAACGCGGGCGACTTTTTCGAATTGCGGCCAGCGGGCAAAGTCCGCCTCCGCCTCGTTGACAATCTCTTCGAAGACCGTGGCAATGCCGATACGGTTGACCAATTCGATGATGTCGCGTGTCCCGACGAACTTGACCATGATGACCTCCGGAGCGCCGTTTCTGCGCCTTTCCATCAGATTAAGTCGAGCCGGCGCTGTTTGAAATCGCAATCTCTTGCAAAATACGACAGATAATGCGACACATCGCCAACTCAATTGTCAAAGTGATGAAGATGGATGATCTCGACAGGGCATTGATTGCCGCACTCCGGCACGACGGACGTGCACCGCTCTCCAAACTGGCCGACATACTCGACGTATCGCGTGGCACAATCCAGAACCGCCTAGACCGGTTGATGGGCGATGGCACGATCACCGGGTTCACCGTGCGAACAAGGGAATTGCCCGACGCGCGCAAGGTCAGGGCGGTCGCGATGCTCGAAGTCACCGGCAAGCATACGCCGGGCGTGGTGCGGGTGTTGCGGCAAATTCCGGAGATTGTCTCGTTGCACACGACCAACGGGGCGTTTGACCTGGTGGCCGAAATCGAGACACGCGATCTGGTCGAGTTCGACAAGGTGCTGGCGCGCATTCGCACTGTGGAGGGAATATCGCGCTCAGATACAAGTTTGCTGCTTGCGCCGGCGTGATGGTTTTGTCGCCCCTCAGGGGTTGCATCGCGCTTCGAAGCCTGCTCAATCCGCCCTCCGCCGGTTCGCTTCCGCGCGGCGCAAACTCCACAGCTTGGGAACATCGACATGGGCGCACGCATCGGGCTGGACTTTGGCACGTCGAACTCGACCGTCTCCGTCATGCACAATGGCGCGCCGAAGCTGGTGCCGCTTGAAGGCGCGAACGTCACGCTGCCGAGCGCGCTGTTTTTTGATTTCGATTTGGGCACAGACCATTTCGGTCGCGATGCCATCGAGCTTTATACCGATGGCCATTCCGGCCGCCTGATGCGTTCGCTCAAAAGCGTGCTCGGCACTGGATTGATGGCGGAATCAACCCGCATTCGCACGCGGTTGGTGTCATTCGAGGACATTCTCGGCAAGTTCATCAAGCATTTGAAAGCGACAGCAGAACGCCATCTTGGCAAGGATATCACCGATGTGGTGATCGGCCGTCCGGTTCATTTCATCGACGATGATGAAGCCGCTGACCGTCTTGCCGAGCAGACGCTTGAGAAAATTGCGCGCAAGCAAGGCTTCAAACACATCCGCTTCCAGTTGGAACCGATTGCGGCGGCACTGGACTATGAGCGCAGCCTGACGCGCGAAAGTCTTGCTCTGATCGCCGATATTGGCGGCGGCACAGCAGATTTCACCATTGCGCGGCTTGGGCCGGGCAGGGGACGCAACGAGGCTGGCCGCGTGCTGGCCAATGGCGGCGTGCATGTCGGCGGCACGGATATGGATCGCGTTTTGAGCGTCAGCCAAATCATGCCTCTGTTCGGACTTGGCAGCAAATCAAAGGATGGGCGGCGCAATCTGCCGGTCTGGCCGTTCAATGATCTTGCAACATGGCACCGGATCAACAGCCTTTCAGACGCAAAAGCGCTGGCGCAGTTGCGTTCAATCCTGAAAGATTCAGACAGGCCGGATCTGTTTGAGCGGCTGCTTGCTGTGGTCGAGCACCGCGATGGCCACCGGCTGGCGGGGCAGGTGGAGGGCGCGAAGGTCGCGCTGTCCAACCGCGAGTTCCACACATCTATAGTTGCCGGGATGGATGGCGGCAAAGTCGAGTTTTCCCGCACCAAGTTTGAGGACAGTGTCTCTGGCCTGATTGCAAGGTTACGCGTCACCTGTCTCGAAACAATGGAATTGGCAGATGTTGAGGTTGAGCAGATTGACGCCGTGTTCCTGACCGGTGGCACGACGCAAATTCCTGTTGTGCATCAGATGCTGGAGCAGCTGTTTCCGACAAGCCGGTTTGTCAAAGGCGATGTGTTTGGCAGCGTCGGCTTGGGGTTGGCGATAGAGGCGGAACGCAGCTTTGGCTGAGGCTTGTGTGACATGAAAAAGAGCGGCGCGAGGTTTCCCCCGCGCCGCATGGTTTGTCAGACAGATACCGCTCAGCCGCCGTAGACGTCGAAGTCGAAATACTTGTCCTGTATTTCCTTGTATTTGCCATTGGCGCGGATGGCGTCAATGGCGGCGTTCAGCTTGTCGCGCAGCTCTGTGTCGCCCTTGCGCACGGCAATGCCAGCGCCTTCACCGTGGATCTTCGGGTCTGGCGTGATCGTGCCGAGAATCTTGCAGCATGCGCCTTCCGGCGACGCGAGCCAGCCTTTAAGAACCATGACATCGTCAGTCGCAGCATCAATGCGGCCGTTGGCAAGATCGAGCTTGTACTCTTCGGCAGTCGGATATGATTTGACTGTGGAGTCCTTGTAGGTGGCTTCCGCATAGTTCTGGTGGATCGTCGAGCCCTGCGCACCAAGTGTCTTGCCGGCCAATGCAGCAGGCGAAATGTCGGCAATCGTCGAATCCTTCGGCACGGCAATGGCTGGCGGGGTGTTGTAGTATTTGTGGGTGAAGTCGACCTTCTCTTTGCGCTCTGCGGTGATCGACATTGACGCGATGATTGCATCGAACTTCTTGGCTTCAAGCGCCGGGATGATGCCATCCCAATCCTGCGTGACGATGGTGCATTCGACCTTCATTTCCGCGCAGAGTGCATTGGCGATATCAACGTCAAACCCTTCGACTTTGCCATCGGCGGTCATGTTGTTGAATGGAGGATATGCGCCTTCTGTGCCGATTGTCAGCTTGTCAGCGGCGGCTGCCGAACCGACGCCGAATGCCAGCACGGCGGCGGACAGGGCGAGGGTGAAACGACGTGTGATGTTCATGTTTGGACCTTCGTTGTTTACGGGTCTTTGTCGGCTTGCACCTTGACCCTTGTGACCGATCACGGCGCTCCTTGACCGTGTCTTGGCGACAATCCAATCACTTTCTGCATGAAATGCAATCGGCAAATCATTTGGATTGCTGGCAATTTGATTGGCATCACCGCGCTGGACTGACGTTCCGCAGGGTCAATTTGAACAGTCCGGTCACAAAATCCGCAATCGCTGCGGTATCGTCCAGATGGAAAACCGGCAAACTCTGTGGCTCGAGAGTCACGTCGGACGCGATCGCAACAATTGACGGGTCGCCCGGTGCGAGCGGGATGCCGTCTCTCGCGCCCAGGCGTCGCACCTCTATTTTCGCATGGCCCTCGCGCTTGTAGCCTTCGACGATGATGAGGTCGCACGGCGACAGTTTGGCGATCACCGTATCCAGTGGCGGCTCGACCTCATTGTCTAACTCGTGAATCAAGGCCCAACGTTTCGATGAGACGATGGCAACTTCAGACGCGCCCGCCTTGCGATGACGATAGGAGTCGCGGCCTTCATGGTCGATGTCAAATTCGTGGTGCGCATGTTTGACAGTCGCCACTCGATACCCGCGCGAGACCAATTCGGCGACGAGCCGCTCGGTCAGGGTGGTTTTTCCCGCGTTTTTCCAGCCGGTTATGCCGACGATCTTAGATTTTGATTCAGGCATTCTCGCTCATGGCTTCGTCGTTTCTGGCCTGCGCCGCTGCCAAATCCTGCGGTGTGTTGATGTTCATGAATGGATCGCCGCCGCCCGCGAGGTCGAAATCAACGAATTGGTGTGGCTGGCTTTCGATGAAATCCAGAACCTTGCGCGTACCACCTGCCGCGAAATGGATATGCAGCAAGGGCGCAAGCGACAGCGGCCACAGTGAAAACACCGGATGGACATGGCCGTTGGACCGCGCCGCGATGATTGCCTTGCCGTTGCTGTTGGCTGACAATTTGGCAACCAGAGTTTCAGGGAAATAGGGCGCATCGACCGGTGCAAAGGCGACGTGCGATGGCGCTGGTTTCAAGGTTCCCGCCCATTCCAACCCTGCCAGAATACCCGCAAGCGGACCGGCGTGACCTGCAATCGGGTCGGGCAGGACGGGAACCGAAACAGGCAACGCGGCATTTGCGCTGACGGCCAGCGCGCCAACCTGCGGTGCCAGCCGTGCCATGGCCAGATCAAGCAATGTCTTTCCGCCGAGTTTGACGGCTGCTTTGTCGGTGCCCATGCGGCTGGATTTGCCGCCTGCAAGGACGACGCCTGCGATATCGCTCATGGTCTGATCTCCACCCGTTGCACGTCTCTGGACCGGACGCGTTCACGGTGGAAGGTATAGACCCCGCTCAAAACCACAAGTGTTGCGCCGACGATCATATAGATATCCGGCACGTCACTGAAAACGAAATATCCAAGCACCAGCGCCCACAAAAGACTTGTGTAGCGGAATGGCGCCACGAAACCGATCTCGCCTTCACGCATCGACTGGATGACATATTGGTAGCCGAACAGGATAAAGAACGATGCTGCCGCGAGCCACGAGAATGTCTTCAGCGACATCGGCGTCCAGCCGCCGAGCGGGACGATCAGCAGCAGTCCGGCCAGCGTGATGGTCGCTGCGGTTGCCAGTGACATGAACGCGGACGGAATGTCGGGATGGGCGGTGCGCGTGATCAGGTCGCGGCCTGCGGCAAAGAAGACACAGGCGACGATAAGCAGGGACCAGACATTGAAGCCATCCGAGCCCGGCCTCACGATGATTATCACGCCGACAAACCCGACCACAATTGCCGACCAGCGCCGCCAGCCGACCGGCTCCTTCAGCAACACCGCAGCACCAAGCGTCACTGCAAGTGGCAGCGCCTGAAGAATGGCAGAGGCGTTGGCAATCTCCATGTGGGCAAGGCCGATCAGAAATGTCACCGTCGCCAGCATTTCGCCCATCGAGCGGCCAAGCACCGCCTTGTTGAGAAGCAGCTTTGGCGGACGCAACGCACCGGTTTTCCAGCACAGCACGAACATCATCACAGTCGCCATCAGCCCGCGCACGAACATGATCTGCCCGGCGTTCAACTCGCCAGATGCCAGTTTGACAAATGTGTCGTTGATGGTGAAGCCGGCCATGGAAACCGCCATGAACAGCGCACCGCGCAAATTTTTGGAAAGGGCCAAGGAAACCGCCTGAACTGAGTTGCCCGAGCAGTAGCGGGATTCGGCGGGGCGGGCGAGCACGAATGCGACAGAAGATCGGCCAGCTTGCCCTGCGATCATTGTGAAGGACGCTAAGCCAGCGAAACCAGCGTTCCCGTCTTGACCCTGTTCATGGCGACAAAGGTGCGGAACTTGCGGACATTGCTGTTGGCGAAAAATAGCCGGCGCGTGAGCACCTCGTATGAGGCCATGTCGGCAACGAAGATGACGAGAATGAAATCCGTGATGACAATTCGACCGTTCTGGTGGTCAACACCGAGGGTGCGACCGACCCGGCGCTTTATGAACGGCTTGTGGGTGTGAAATCTGACGATGTCTGACTGCAAACGGATCTTGCGTAGCGGCATTGCAGCCGCGTTTGTGTGATCAAGGCCCGATCAAACTATCAGCGATCTTCCCTGCCAGCCTGTCATAGTGCTGGCTTAGCGCTGCCGGGTAGCGCAGCTCCATTGTGTGGATCACGCCTTGCGAGCCAAACTCAGCGCGGTGGTAGACGATGAGTTCGCCGTCAAAGCCGGACACGACCATCCAGCGCGCGCCGACTTTGCGGTATGTTACTGTGTCGATGTCCTTTGCGATGAAGTCGGCGAGGGAAATTGGTGTGAAATCCAGCGCGTTGTACTCGCCCCAGACAGCGAGTTCGCCGCCGTCAGTTGCGCGCCATCGCTGGCCATCGCCGTTCTCTGGCTCGGGGTCGGCCTTGGTGAAGATGGCGTTCGGGAAGGTGATGGTCGTGCCAAAACGGGGGTTGGAATAGGTATAGTCGGCAGCAAAAGTAGGTGAGCCGGACGCTATCAGCGTCAAAAACACCAGCAATAATACAAGCGGGCGCATGGCGCAGCTACCCACCCGTCACACTCATGTGCCGTGAAACCGCAGGCTTGGCAGAGCGGCGGTCGATGATGAAATCATGGCCCTTGGGCTTGCGGCCGATCGCTTCGTCGATAGCGCTCGACAGAAGCTCATTGCCCTCGGATGCCCGCAGTGGCGCACGAAGGTCTGCCGCGTCGTTCTGGCCAAGGCACATGTAAAGCGTGCCGGTGCAGGTCAGGCGCACGCGGTTGCAGCTTTCGCAGAAATTGTGGGTGAGCGGCGTGATGAACCCAAGCCGTCCGCGGGTTTCCTTGACTTCGACATAGCGGGCCGGACCGCCAGTCTTGTAGGCGATGTCGGCAAGCGTGAATTGCTGCTCCAGCCCGGCTCGAACCTCGCTCAGCGGCAGATATTGGTCCGTGCGGTCCTCGTCGATCTCGCCCATCGGCATCGTTTCGATGAGCGTGAGATCGGCGTCGCGCGCGTGCGCCCAGCGCATCAGATCGGGAATTTCCTTATCGTTGAAATCTTTCAGCGCTACGGCGTTGATCTTGACCTTCAGCCCCGCCATCTGCGCCGCATCGACGCCTTCGAGCACTTTGGCCAAATCGCCCCAGCGGGTGATCGTGCGGAACTTGTCCGGGTCCAACGTATCAATGGAGACATTGATGCGCCTGACGCCGCAGTCGGCGAGCTCCTGCGCATATTTTGCCAGTTGCGAGCCGTTGGTGGTGAGCGTCAATTCCTTCAGTGCGCCACTCGCCAAATGCCGCGACAGCG
>JANPEK010000281.1:0-2124 GCA_031422915.1 Phyllobacteriaceae bacterium
TCCTTGTCTTTCGGGTTCTTTTCATAGGCCCGGCCGATGGCCGCACGTGAACTGGCAAGCTGCGAGGTGTTCATGCTGTCGAGCGATTTGCTGGAAGGGCCCCGGGAAATGGATCCCGTTGTCAGCTTGCCATTGGCGCAACCGCCCAGCATCAGCGTGGCCGAAATGAGCAAGAGCCCCGCAGAACTGCGCAAACCATATGAACGCCGCGTCAATGCCATGTGCCCAAATCTCCGCCTCGGTGCCGCGCCGTGCAAATCGCTTTCGCGTCGCGCGTTTCGCCTTCAGAAATATTCTGTTAACCCTAATGAAAGGTTAAACTCGGCTGCGTCGTCTGGCGATGGAAAGGTTTCGACATGGCATCATACTTGACGCGTTTGCGCGTGCCGGACGCCCGGCCGGTTTGGCTTGCAACACCGGGTAATCTTCTGCCGAATGGTATTTCCGTCACTGCCACAAAGTGGCTGAAGTCATGCGATTTTGATGGGAAGCCAGGCTCGCTGATTTTGGTCCCAGACGAAAACGGGCAAATCGCCGGCGCGGTATTCGGCACCGGCGGCGATAGCCCGGATGAGCGGCTGATGTTCGGCAAGCTCGCGACTGGTCTGCCTGAAGGCAACTGGTATTTCGCCAATCCGCCAGCTGAGCCGGAACTTGCGATGCTCGGGTATCTGCTCGGCGGATACCGGTTCGACCGCTACAAGAAGACCAAGGAGCGAAAGGTCACGCTTGGCTGTCCTGTAGGGGCAAATGCCGACCGGGTCATTCATCTGGCTCAAGCGACGTTTCTTGCCCGCGACCTCATCAACATCCCGGCCAATGACATGGGTCCGGATGCCATTGAGGCGGCATCCCGTGCTGTTGCCAAGACCAGCAAAGCGAAAGTGATAGTGATCAAGGGCGCAGCTCTGGCGCGCGGGTTTCCGATGATCCATGCCGTCGGCCGCGCAGCACACGAAGAGCCGCGTTTGATCGACATGTCTTGGGGATCAAAGTCCTCACCAAAGATTACACTGATCGGCAAAGGTGTTGCCTTTGATACAGGCGGCCTCGACATCAAGCCGTCAAGTTCAATGCTGCTGATGAAAAAGGATATGGGCGGCGCTGCAAATGTTTTGGCACTGGCGCAGCTCATCATGCAGTCGGGCCTGAAAGTCCGACTTCGCGTTCTCATTCCGACAGTTGAAAACTCCATATCAGCATCAGCATTCAGGCCGGGCGATATCCTCAAAAGCCGCAGCGGATTAACTGTTGAGATTGGCAACACCGACGCCGAAGGCCGACTGATCCTGGCTGATGCCTTGTCATGGGCGATGGAAGAGGACCCGGATCTGCTCATCGACATGGCAACATTGACAGGCGCAGCGCGCGTGGCGCTCGGGCCTGATTTGCCGCCTTTCTTCACGGACGATGAAGGGCTGGCAAACGACCTTGCAATAGCATCGGGATTGGTGGCTGATCCGGTTTGGCGGCTGCCTTTGTGGGCACCTTATGAGCGCAAGCTGGCATCAAAAACTGCCGATACCAACAACGTGACGAGCGATGGTTTTGCCGGTGCTGTTACCGCTGCGCTGTTCCTCAAGAAGTTTGCAGCTGGTGCACGATCTTGGGTGCACTTTGACATTTTTGGCTGGAACCCGGTTGAGAAGGCTCACAGCCCTGTGGGCGGAGAAGCGCAGGCAATCCGTACCATTTTCCATGTCATCGAGAAGCGGTTCGGTTGACTTGATTTGGTCATTCTTGCCCTCAATGATACGGAACCGAAACGAATTGCGAATACAAGCAGTCCATGTCCATCGAAATGAAACCGCTTCAGGCCATCACGCTTTTGCGCGATATTGCGCTGTCAGAAGTGCGTGATGACGCGCCGGATTTGACCTTCCGGCAAGTGTCGATTCTGCTGACCGTCTATCTTGAAGCCCCGCCGCACGTGATCCGCAATCTTGCCGCAAGGCTTGGCGTGACCAAGCCGGTCATCACCCGCGCGCTGGATACAATGGGCGCAATGAAGCTGCTTGAGCGACATCGCGATCCGTCGGACAAACGCAATGTGCTGATCAAGCGAACGGTTACTGGTGCACTATATGTCGAACGGCTTGGCGATCTGGTCATCTCCAAAGCACG
>JANPEK010000282.1:0-3279 GCA_031422915.1 Phyllobacteriaceae bacterium
CTTGTTGCGGGCAACCGGACGCACGAGATAAGGCGTGACAATGATGACGAGCTCGGTCTCGTTGCGGACAAAGTCGCGACTGCGGAACAGCGATCCGAGGATCGGAATGTTCTTTGCGCCGGGGTAACCGTTGATCACCTGGCGCACATCATCGCGAACCAGCCCAGCGATCATCATTGAGCCGCCGGACGGCAGTTCAATTGTCGTGTCGGCCAGACGTTTGCGGATCGAGATGATGCCGGTGCCGGCCATCTGAACCGAGCCCTCATTGGTTGGCTCTGAGACGGCTGTGCGAACCTTCAGGCTGATGCGGCCCGGAGACAGGACGACTGGCGTGAATTCCAGCCCGATGCCGTATTCAACCTTCTGGATTTCATAGGTGTTGATGGTTTCACCCGTAGTCTCATCCCGTGTCCGGCTCGCAGTGGTGACAAGGTTGAACTCGCCGCCGACCTTGAAGGTCGCCTTCTCGCCGGAAACTGCCGTCAGCGTCGGTTCAGACAGCGTCTTCATGACACCGGACTGCTCCATGGCATTAAGATAGGTGCGAAGACTGAAGCTGCCGAGCGTGCCCGACAAAACCGCATCGGTAGCGTCAGCCAATCCTTTGCCAAGGCCCGGCGTGGTTCCGGTAAAACCGGAGAAGCCGATGCCGTTTGAGCCTGAGCCGGAAGCCAGAACGTTCATGCCAAGCTGCTTCATCACATTGCGGCTGATTTCCGCGACTGTGACTTTGAGCGTGACCTGATCATCGCCGAGGATTTTAAGAAGATTGACAATTTTCGACTTCTGCCGGTCTTCCTGATTGCCGCCAATGACGATGGAGCCGTTGCCGGCAGATGCCGCGCCGGTGTTGAAGGTACCCGTTGTTGCTTCACCGCCGGTGACAAAAATCTCAGCAAGAGCGACCGCACGCGATGCGTCCTGCGGTGTTTGCACTGTGCCGGTCAGGACAACGTTGTCGTTGATGATCTCGGCCTTGATGTCCGAGTCTTCAATGAAGCGCGCCAGATAGGAATCGAGGCCAGCAACATCGCGTTCGATGGTCAGGTCAATGGATGCAATTTGCTCGCCGTTCGGGCCGAAGACAAAAATGTTGGTGTTGCCGACCTGTTTGCCGAATATGTAAATGCGGCGCGCTGTGCGGGAAACAGCATCGGCAACGCCGGGATTGGCGACTAGAATGTCATAGGCGTCCTTCGGCAAGTCGATCACGACGGACTTGTTGAGGCCAAGCTTGACGTCCTGCGCCTTCGAGCCAATCTGCTTGACGGCACCGGCGGCATTTGCCGGACTGACTGATGTAAGAGCCGTTGAAGCTGCCAAGGCGAGCGGCGTCAGAATTGCCAGCGTGATCAGGCTTCCAAACTGAAAGCTGCCCGCGACAAAGCTGCCCGCGACTTGGCGAGACGATTTTCTGTGGGTCACGTTCATTTTGATGCTCCGGTATCAGATCCGATTACTGAAATTTCGCCCGACTTGATCATCTTGACCGTGCCGCTCTTGCCGCGGCCGTTGACCAGGTATTCCGAACCCGGTGTTGCCTTTTCACGGGCATCTGCCGTGGACCGCAGCGCCAGTGCCAGCCTGTCGGCCATCTGCTGCGCAACCGTGACGATTTCCGACTGGCTCGGCGTCAGTTCCAGCGTTGCTGTCTGACCGACCTTGACCTTGCGGCCCTCCTCGTCCTCGCGGATGGTCTGGTCAATTGCCAGAACGCGGATGTTGGACAGGATGGTTTCGGTGACGAATGTTTCCGCACCTGAAATGTTGGTGGCGCGCCGTGTCATGATCACATCGACATAGTCGTTGGGAAGAATGAAACCGCCTGCCGAGGTGTCAGCAGTGATCTCGACTGCGATGGCGCGCATGCCCGATGGCAGGATCGAGGACATCAAACTTTGGTCCTTGCCAACCAGTTTCACATCGCGGATCGGCTCGCCAGGAAGAATGACAACACGGGCAACTGAACCTTTGAGATCTTCCAGCGCTGTCGGCTTCTCCGATATCTTGATGAAACCTTCGGTGATAGCTTCCTTCGGCCAGTCTTGCCAGCGTATCTGTGCGTCGAGCACATCGCCAACCGGAATTTCTTCGCTAGCCACCAGAACCTGATCCAGCTCGAGCTGCGGCGCAGCAGGTGCAGACTCAGATTGAATGATCTGTGTCTGCGGCTGCATGTTCATAGCCAAATAGCCGGCGCCGCCTGCCGCTGCCAGCGCCACACCCAAAACCACCAAACGCGTCGATTTCATTGCCCAACCTCAAGAACGAGGGATTTTCACTCGTCCCCCAACATGAGCGGCAATCGTGTAATTATGGTTAATGAAGAAATAGGATTTGTGATTAATTTTAGGTAATTTTTGCGTGCGTATCGGTGCCGTTTAGCCAATGTGCAAGCCAGCACCATGGGCGTATCAGAGTTTAGAACCGTACGAAATTTCAGAAAACACACGGGGTTGGCAGGTCAATTTCCTGTCAACTGGCCAACGGCCCAAACCATCAGCGGCGTGTCCGGATAGAGCATCAGTCCGGCCATACCCAAGGCGATGCCATAGGGAATTTTCTCTTTCGGGTCGGCAATACGCCGCAGGAAGTCTACCTGACCGGCGACGACCGTTACGTTTGACCTGCGGAAATTCAAGATTGCCAAAGTCAGCACGCCGCCCAACGCTGACGCGACGACCAAATAGGCCATCAAATCTAGATTAAGCCCAAACCAAAGTCCGGTAGACGCCATCAGTTTCGCGTCGCCGCCGCCCATTACGCCCAAGGCAAAAAATCCAAAGCAAACGGAAAGGACCAGAGCAAACGCCAGCACATGCATGCCGATCTGCATTGCAGGCATGCCAGTTAGTGGAGCCAACACGAGAAATGCACCGATCAGCATCAATGAAACACGATTGGAGATGGTCATTGACATCATGTCCGACACCGCAGCATGGGCCATCGCAAATGGAAATATCACCAATATCGCAGCAACAAGCATCTGTTGTCTCCTTCAACGAAACGAGCGTAGCGGAACAGCCTTAAACCTTGGTGAAAGCCGGAACCCTGCCTTACAAAAAAGCCGCCCGTCATTGCTGATGGGCGGCTCTGCCATTTCTGGCGGGTTGTTGTCGCGCCGATTACTTGGCCAAATTACTTGGCAGCGACGACCTGGGACTGGATGTAAACGAACTTGTCGTTGATCGCGGTGCCGAGTGCGCCGGCGCCGGCAATGATGGCGACTGCGATGAGGGCGGCGATGAGGCCGTATTCGATTGCGGTTGCGCCGGA
>JANPEK010000283.1:0-1969 GCA_031422915.1 Phyllobacteriaceae bacterium
GACATCAAGGCCGAGTGCGGCGGCGCCTGCGCCTGCGCCACCTGCCACGTGCACGTCGCCCCCGAATGGGCCGCAAAACTCTACCCCGCCTCCGATGAAGAGCACGACATGCTCGACAGCGCCTTCGACGTCGAGCCAAACTCGCGCCTGTCGTGCCAGATATTGATGTCGCAAGCGCTCGACGGTCTCGAAGTCAGATTGGCACCGGGCACCGAAGTCGGCGAGCGTTCAGCCGCAGCCTGAATTCAAGGAAACTTTTTGACGACTTGCGTCCGGGTCAGCCATCCCGAGCGCATCTCATCGCGGATCAGCGTCATAATGCCTGACAATGTGACCAAGACGATGCCTGCAATGGTCCAGACATCCGGAACTTCCTTGAAAAAGAACAGTCCGATGAACACCGCCCAGATGATCTGGCTGTAGTTGGCGGGCGCAATCAAATTGGCCGGTGTCGTTCGCGCCGCCGCCAAAAGCGCTACATGGCCAAAGCCGGCAAACGTTCCCGCCGCTGCATACTTTGCCCATTCAACGCCGCTCGGCATATGAAACTGAGGGATCATCAGGATACCATTGACAATGACTGAAGCGAACAGAGTTACCCCTATCAGCGTGATCCGCCGCTCGCTTTGACCAAGTTTGCGCAGGACGATGAACGAAGTCGCGCCCATCATCGCGGCAATGATCGCCGTCAAATGGCCGAGCTGAATTTCCCTGAAGCCCGGGCGAACGACCACCCAGACGCCGATCAGACCGATGGCAACTGCCGTCCAGCGCCAGGCCCGCACCTGTTCTCCAAGAAAAAAGATCGAGAGTATCGTCACAAACACCGGTGCCAGAAAAATCAATGCATAGGATTCGGCAAACGGCAGGTGGGTGAATGTGTAAAACGCAAACATCCCAGCCGCGACTCCGGTCGCTGCTCGCCCCATGACCAGCCATGGCCGGTTCATTTTGAACGTCGCCGACAAAGGATCATGCCTGAGCGTGAATGCCAGTACTGGCGCGAATGAGAAGAAGGTGATGAAAAACCCGATCTGGAAGACGCTGGTGCCGGGGCCGATTGCCTTGATGAAGGAATCACAAATGCAAAAAAAGAAATAGGCCGCCAGAGCAGTCAGAACGCCGGGATGCATGGATGGTCCAGTTCGGGATGGATGCGCCGGCGGGGGAGGGAGAATCAGACCGGTTTGTAACGTATATCTGTAACGATACTTCGATCAATGACATGGCGAATATTGGGCAGATCATTGCTGTCGATCCACTTTCTCGCCTCATCCTTGTCGCGGCCAAAATGGTCCCATCGCGCAACCAGCCGCCGGTCGAGCTCGTCGATTGGAACATCCAGCAACACCGTCAAGTCAAACAGCGGCCGCAGCGAAGTCCATGGAGCATAATCCAGCAACAGGTAATTGCCTTCGACAATCAGAAATCTCGTGTCAGCACTGATAAGTTCCGCCGCCGCGCGGGACAGTTCGAGCGAGCGATCAAAATGCGGAATGGCAACATCCGGCTCGCGCGCCTTTAAGCGCTTCAGCAGCACTTCAAATCCGGCAACGTCAAATGTTGGCGGTGAACCTTTTCGGCCGCGCAATGAAAGTGCGTCGAGCACCGTATTGTCAAAGTGGAACCCGTCCATCGGAACACACGAAGTCCGCTCATTTTTCGCACGCAATTCGTCCACAATTCGAGCGGCAATTGTTGACTTGCCAGCAGCTGGCGGACCGGCAAAAGCGACGATGAAACGCTCCCGCCCTTCCGCCCGTCCAAGGATCAAATCAACAAGACCGGCGATGGTGTCCACCGCCGGTCCCTTGGTTGTCTTGCTGTCGGCAACCGCCATCTTCAACCCATCAGTTCTTTCGGCGGCTCTTTCGCACCCGTCATGAACGCCACGGCGTCTGACATGGAAAAGTCCTTCGGATTGATCACGCAAAGCCGCTTGCCGAGCCGGTGGATGTGAATGCGGTCG